>JAEUIL010000868.1 GCA_016794255.1 Planctomycetaceae bacterium
CTATCGGGCCTTCGCCGGTAGCGGTGGTTTTGGCCCCGCCACGCCGCGTGATCCCCAACGTCAAATGCAGGTGAAATGGGGCGCGTGGCAGCGTCGCAATCGGTTCGGCGGCGAGTTTCAACTCTCGGGCCACTCGGGCGAAGCGTTCAACACCAAGTATCGTAAAGAGCTTGAAGAGCATCCCGAGTATCGAGCCCTGGTCAAAGGCGAACGGGCCGCGTGGTGGTTGGCGGTCAAGTTCTGCGTCTCGAATCCGACCGTGTTGCAGATGTATATCGACGATCGGGTGGCGACGTATCGGCAAGCACGGAAGCTCGATCCCACCTCGCCGCGCTCGTGGGCCGTGTCGGTCGAGCCGGCCGATGGCGGCGGTCACTGCGAATGCGCCGAGTGTGCGAAACTTGGCACCGTGAGCGATCGCGTGTTCCATGTGGCGAATCTCGTCGCGCGGGCTGTCCGGCAAGAATTTCCCGACGGGCACGTCAGTCTGTTTGCGTACAACGAGCACGCGATGGTGCCGAGCATCGCGATCGAGCCGAACGTGTACGTCGCCGTGATCCCGTATGCGTTTCAACGGACGGAACTCGCGCCCGAACAACTGATCGACGCCTGGGGCAAGAAAGTGCCGCAGATGGCGATTTATGACTATTGGTCGATTCCGGACTGGTCGCACGACGCCCCTTCGTTCGATCCGCTCGTCGCCGGGCCCGCGAAACTCCGCTCGTGGCATCGTCGCGGCGTGAACGGGTTTTTGAATGAATCGACATTCAGCGGCGGAGCGATGGGCTTGGCGTGGTGGCTGAGTGCGAAGTTGGCTTGGGACCCCGCCCAAGACGTCGAGCAACTGTTTCAACAGTATCTGCGTGAGGCGTTTGGCGCCGGTGCTCCCGCGCTGGAGCGAATGTACCGTCGTTGGTCGGTTGGCTATTGGCCAACGAGTCACGAGTTGGCGTTGTCGTTTCGCGATGTGGATGAGGCGTGGCGGCTCGTCGAGACCGATCCGGCCTGTGCCGCGCGCGTGGCCGACGTGGCACGGTACGTCGAGTATCTGCGATTGCTTTACGCCTACGATACGACCAAGTTTCGCTCCGAGGAACGGTATCACGCGGCCGAGGCACTCGGCGATTATGGTTGGAGCATTTATGACTCGGCGATGGTCCATGCGTTTCGCCATGGCCAACTGCTGGCTCGCGATGAATCACGCACCCACGCCGAGATTTTGCAGCGTTACGACACCAAGAATCCCGCCGCGCCCGGTTGGGCTGCGTCGAGTCAGTTGACCGACGAGCAAGTGCGAGCCCGGTTGAGCGCAGGGTTGAAACAGCTCGCGCCGCAGGATTTTGTCGTGCGTCGCTACTCGGGCAAGCTGCGTCCGGTGAGTCCGTCGTTACCGCAGTCGGCCAGCCAGTTTGCCCCCGAGTTCTGGCCGTCGTCGACGCAGACGATCGACCTGAATATCCCACCGGGGCGGAAGTCGGTCACACTCAAGCTGGCGATCGAACAGCCGGTGCGGCTCACGTTGCTCGACGCGAACGGCAGTGTCGTCAAGAACACGACGCTGACCGGGACTGCCGAGGGGCTCAAGCATTGGCAGGAGGTCACGATCAACACGGCCGAGCCGGGCGCGTATCAACTGCTGCTATGGAGTCCGAAGCGGACGTTCGGTTTGCAGATGCCGCTCGACGTGCCGCATTCGCTCCCCGGCTGGACCAACAGCCAGGGGCGTCCTACGCCGCGATTGCATTTTTACGTCCCGCAGTCCATCGAACGTGTCGCGATCTACGCCCGGTACATCGCCGCCGGTCCGCCGAAATTTTTCGATCCCGCCGGCAAGGAAGTGACGCCGATGTTTGTCGACGAGGGGCGGTTGATGTTGATCGACATTCCCGAATCGCAGCGCGGTCAGGTGTGGTCACTCGACAAAGCGAAGTGTCCGATCGAGTTTCTGCAGATGCTCAACGTGCCCGGTTCGTTCGCTTTCTCGGCCGAGGCATTGCTCGTGCCGGAGGATGCGATCGGTAAGTAGGTTCGGTGAAGAAGCGGTGCCCGCCGCTGTTCCGAGTCTCCGTTGTGCGCCTTGCGTACCCTCATAACAAAGATGTGTTGAGATCGTTAGTATCTCGAAGAAATCCAATCTCGATGCGTACTTCCGCCAGAAGTGAGCAGAGTTGTCAGTCTGAACTATTTCAACGAGGGTTCATCGTCGAATCCATTCAGCACGGATTGAACTGCTTTGTACCGGCGATAGTTCAAGGTGTACTTGTCAAGACCAAGAAACAGAGGGATCGTCTTGTTGCTAAGCTGACCTTTGACTTGAATGCCGATCAAAGTACCGCCGCCATCAGCGTAGGTTATCGGAAAAGTCTTTAAGTCGGCAAAACCGGCAGCTAAAGCCGCAGAGAATTTCGCCTTTCCTTCCTCTTGTGATATTGCATTTTCTCGTTTTACCGTGAGTCGGGGAGGAGTAAATAAGCTGCTTTCATGCAAGACGCTCCATCCTGGCTGTAGTGGCTTGGTATAGAATCCCGTCAGAAGGATTTCAGAGCGTCCATCCTGCCAAAGAGTAATTCTACTTCTACGCCCGGAGCCGTCCCAACTTTGACTCTCCCAAAAGATCATTTCAACTCCTTCGGGAATCTCGGAACCTCCAAGGAAGAAAAATGACCCAAGCAACAGAAGCATCAAAGCGATCTTGATTGGGTGACGTTGGCACCATTTA
Source organism: Planctomycetaceae bacterium (assembly GCA_016794255.1). Classification (GTDB taxonomy): domain Bacteria; phylum Planctomycetota; class Planctomycetia; order Pirellulales; family PNKZ01; genus JAEUIL01. Next base: position 2,720 of record JAEUIL010000868.1, read on the forward strand.
TAGACCGGAACCATTAAAGTTTCCTCCGCTAGCTTTCCGTATTCTATGGCAAAGTTGATTTTCTACGGGTGTGGGCTTCTGTCTAGTTAGAATCGGAACGGATCGTCCTATCTACCTCCGTTGGATGCGTTTCGTCTGAGGCCGTCGAGCTGTAGCCATCGCCAACGTCGTACCCTTTCCAAAACTAATCGCCCCAGAAGATCCATGTATTGGATCGCCTTTAAGGAAAAGCTGGAGCAGCGAGCCAAGCTCATTCATAACTCTGGCTAACTGCTCAAAACTGCGAAGAAAGAAGAATGCGAATTGGCACCCCGACGGTGAGCAAAAGGTGTCAGGTTCTTTTGCGAGTCTCGGGGCTGTTGAAACGCGAGGGGCCCGAGAGTAAAAGTACATTGAACCGATTGCGGGGTCCATCGAAAAGCGAAGTATGCCCAAACTCCGCGGACTCATAGACTTGCTCCGTCCGACTCAAAACTCTTGACCCGTCGCGCGCTGCGTGCCAATCTGTAGCCCTGCCCCGAACTCGTTTCTGCCCGAGTTGATTCGTAGCCGAACTCGCCAGAGTTCGGGTGACGGCCCTGTCAAAGGTCGCCCGAACTCTGGCGATTTCGGCTACGTGAATTGATCACCATCCTGCCCGAGGTCGCCCGCCATGTCGCGTCTGTGCTCGTTTGTCGTCGCTTTCCTCGTAACATTGACGATATCCATCGTCTCAGCCTCGGCACAGTCGCCGGGCGTGACCCGCTCGCTGTTCAACGGCAAGAACCTCGATAACTGGATCGTCACCGGCTGCGAAGTGGTCGTCGAGAACGGCAACATGCTGCTTAAGTCGGGCAACGGTTGGGTTCGCTCGCATCATCGTTATCGAGATTTCATTCTCGAAGTCGATTGGAAGGCGCTCAAAGCCGCCGAGTACGACTCGGGCATCTACATTCGCGCCGATATGCCCCCGGCCAAGGCGAATTGGCCACGCAAGACGCAGATCAATCTCAAGCAAGGGCTCGAAGGGAACTTGACTTCGATCAAAGAAGCGGCCAGCACGGGCCTGATCAAACCGGGCGAGTGGAACCATTTCAAGGTGACCGTCATCGGCAACTCGGCCGCGATGGAGATCAACGGCAAACCGGCTTGGAAGACCGAAGTGCTCGACAACCCGAACGGCTATGTCGGCTTTCAATGCGAAGAGCCGCTCGGCGGTCAATTCGAGTTCAAGAACATCACGATCACCGAGCTTGGCTACGAGTCGTTGTTCAACGGCAAGGACCTGAGCAGCTGGGAAGGGGCCGGGGCGGATGCGTCGCTGTGCTGGCTCGTCGAGGATGCGGCGATCAAGTGCGATGGCAAGAAAGGGCCCTGGCTGCGGAGTGCCAAGGAGTACGGCGATTTCAACTTCCGCACCGACTACAGGCTGCTCGCCGGTGGCAACTCGGGCGTGTTCATTCGCGTGCCCAAGGACGGTAACCACCACGGGCCCAACTCAGGCATCGAAGTGCAATGTCTTGACGACGCTGATCCCAAGTACGCCAAGCTGAAAGACTACCAGTACTCGGCCGGGCTTTACGACTTTGTCGGCCCCAACCCGCGGGTCAGTCGGCCCGTCGGCGAGTGGAACACGCTCGAAATCAACTGTGTCGGCCATCGCTACACGATCACGCACAACGGTTTCGTCGTGGTCGAAGCGGACGGCGACCAAGTCCCCGAGCTCAGCAAACGCTTGCTCAAAGGCTATCTCGGGCTACAGAACCACAGCGAAGCGGTGTGGTTTAGGAATGTGCGCGTGGGCGAGGCGGTGAAGTAGCTGAGCGTAGGGAACACGGATGAACACGGATTAAGGGGATGAATGGGGATAGGGCGAATGGGGAGTGGGGAGTTCGGAGTGCGGAATTAAAAATCAATTCTTATCTCATCACTCTCCACCCACCAATCATCACGTTTTTCTCATCCCCGTTTATCCCCTTCATCTGCGTTCATCCGTGTTCTCTCGTTCCTCCATCTCAATCAACTCGCCGACGCCGACTTGACCCCTTCGGACTGCAAACACCGGCCGATGTTGCGGACGGCCTGACGAAGGCGATTCTCGTTCTCGACAAGCGCCATGCGGAGCCAACCTTCGCCCGAGGGACCAAAGCCGGTGCCGGGACTAACCGCGACGTCGGCTTCTTCGAGCAGCTTCATCGCAAAGTCGAGCGTGCTCATCCGCTTCTGCCATTCGTCGGGGACTTTGGCCCAAACGAACATGCCGGCCCGGGGCGGAGTCAGTTCCCAGCCTAGTCGGCGGAGGCCGTCGACCATCACGTCACGCCGGGCTTGATAGAGTTGAGCTTGCGCCTCGACCGCCGCTTCGGTGTGGCGCAACGCGACAATTGCCGCAATCTGCACGGCTTGGAACAGGCCGTAGTCGTAATACGCTTTGATCGTGGCGAGAGCCCGGACCATTTCGGAGTTGCCGGCGCAGAAACCGACGCGCCAGCCGGCCATGTTGTAGCCCTTGCTCATCGTCGTGAACTCAACGCCCACGTCGCGAGCGCCAGGCGCGGCGAGGAAACTCGGCGGTTGATAGCCGTCGAACGCCACGTCGGCATAGGCCGAGTCGCTGATCACGGCGAAACCGTATTTCTTGGCCAGCTTCACGACTTCGACGAAGAACTCGGGCTCGACGGTCACTGTCGACGGATTGTGCGGATAGTTGACGATCAGCAGCTTCGGCTTGGGATGCAAGTTCTCGCAGGTGTAGGCGATGTTCGAGAGAAACTTCTCGCTGTTCGCCACCTCAAGCGTGATGCAGTTACCGCCGGCGAGTGCCACGCCATACACATGCACCGGAAAGTACGGAGCGGGCGAGATGCACGTATCGCCGGGCCCCATCAGCGCGAGGCACAAGTGGCTGAACCCTTCCTTCGAGCCGATCGTGGTCACGATCTCGCGCTCGGGATCGAGCCGCACGCCGAATTTGCGCAGGTATTTGCTCGCCACCTCGCGCCGCAGGTTGAGCAACCCCTGAGCCTGGCTATAGCCGTGATTGCGTGGATCGCGCGCGGCTTCGACCAGTTTCTCGATGACGAGGTCGTTTGGCGGCTCGGACGGGTTACCCATGCCGAGGTCGATCACGTCGTCGCCGGCCCGACGCTTTTGATACAGCATCGCGTTGATCCGGCCGAAGAGGTACGGCGGCAGACGCGCCATGCGCGGGGAGAAGTCAATTTTGAACGGCTCGTTCGATCCGCTCATGGCGATCGATTCCTGACGGCTAAGGGATGCGTGCGAAACGTGAGCTTTCAGAATACCGGTCCAACCTGGAAAGCGAAACCCAGGGCGACGACGTTGTCGCCGTGCTGTGGGGTACCGTGTGCCATGCCCACGTCTGCGTGGGCATGCGTTTCACTGGGTAAACATGGCCACGCGGATGTGGCCATGGCTCACGATTTAGCCCACGAGCATCATCACCGCCGGGGTCCGCATCCAGGATGCTCGACCCGCGCGCAAGGTTCGCTATCGAGTGATTTTCGACCCGCCGGGGGTGTAAACTGCGGGGCGTGCGGTTGATCCTGCGCAGTCGACACCCCCGCCACGATCCGTGCGACCGTCAGACACCACTCGCGCGAGGAGCGAGACCCGCGTGACGTTCAGCGTCCTACGGCAACGTCAACAGCCGCAACTTGCTCGCCTTGTTCGGCTCGCGATAGACCCGCTGGGTGGCGACTTGGAAATCGCGTTCGTCGGCGGCGTAAATATCGACGAACTTTTGTGGGTTGCGGTCGAACAGCGGAAACCAACTGCTTTGCACCTGCACCATCAACCGGTGACCGGGTCGAAACACGTGATTGACGTCTTGTAGCGTGAACTTCACGAGCGTCTGCTCGCCCGGCACGAAGGGCTTCGGCTGCGAGAAACTCTCGCGGAACTTGCCCCGAAAGATGTCGCCACGCACGAGTTGCTGATAACCTCCGAGTCGCACATTGCGTGGGTTGGGGTTCGGATCGGGCAGGTCATCCGGATACACGTCGATCACCTTGACGACCCAATCCGAGTCGGTGCCGGTCGTCGAGACATACAGCTCCACTTCGATCGGGCCCGCCACGGTCAGATCCTGTTCGAGCAGCTCGGTTTGATACACGAGCACATCGGGCCGACGTGAGGCGAACCGCTGATCGGCCGTCATGTACTCGGGGGCCATGATCGTTTCGATCCGTTCCATGTACGGTACCGGGCGGCGCGGATCGCTCGGATACTCGTCATAGCCTTGATCGCGATCGGCCGTGGCGGCCGCGATCTCGGCCAGCTTGCCACCTTCGCGGAAATACATCTCACGCGGTTTCGCGTTCTGCGGCGGCCAAGCCGAGTACTCGCGCCACACGTTCGTGCCCGTCTCAAACATCCACGCCTCGGGCCGTTTGCCGTCTCCCTTCCCCTTCAAATGAAACTCGAAGAACGGGAACTCGATTTTGCTCCGATAGAAATCGCCGGTCTTGGCCGCGAACGTGGCATCGCCGAGCGACGCGCCGTCGCCACCGCTCCAACCGCCGTGCACCCAGGGGCCCATCACGATGGTGTTGGTCGCGCCCGGGCTTTGTTTCTCGACAGCGCGATACGTTTCCAGAGCGCCGAACAGATTTTCGGCGTCGAACCAGCCACCGACCGTGAGTACCGCTGGCTTGATGTTCTTCAGATGTGGCCGGAGATTGCGGGCCTGCCAGTAATCGTCGTACGAGCCATGCTTCATGACCTCGTTCCAATACGCGACTTGACCTTGAAAGTACTTCGGATCGGCCTGCTTGAGCGGTCCCAACTCCGAGAAAAACCGATAGCCATCGCGCACGCCGTGTTCAAACTTGAAGTCGAACTTCTTCGTCGGCTCGGGACGCGGTCGGCCGAAGTTGGCGAGAAAGTTGAAGGCATGCGTCAACTGTAATGCACCGTGATGATGCCAGTCGTCGCCGATGAACCAGTCGCAAATCGGCGCTTGCGGCGACGAGGCTTTCAAGGCCGGGTGAGCGTCGATCATACCGCACGATGTGTAGAAGCCCGGGTAAGAGACGCCCCACTGACCGGCCAAGCCGTTGTTGTTCGGCACATGCTTGACAAGCCAATCGATGGTGTCGTACGTGTCGCTCGTCTCATCGACATCACGCGGCCCTTGCTTGTTGGCAATGTACGGTCGCATGTTGACCAGCTCCCCCTCGGACATCCACCGCCCACGCACATCTTGAAACACGAAGATGTATCCGCTCTTGGTCAACTCATCCGAGGGTCCCAACTTGGTCGGGTACTGGTCGACGCCATACGGCTTGCAGGCGTACGGAGTCCGTTTCAACAGAAAGGGATACTTCTGCTGCGAATCTTTCGGGACGTAGACTGCCGTGAACAGCCGGACACCATCACGCATCGGGATGCGGTATTCGTACTTGGTATAGTTGGCCCGAACGTCAATCGGCTCGGCGGCGGTGATCGGTCCGACCGTGAAGAGGGAACTTAAGGCGATAACCACTGAGGCGAAGCGCGTCGACATGGCAAAAATCTCTACGAAACCGGTTGTCTATCGAGGGTGTATCAAGCGATGTTGATGATAGTTACTGTGGGAGGTCATTCCCAGGGTGCAGCTGACCAGTCGACCGCGTCGTTCACAACCCGGACTGGGGACGAGAGGCTGTACCGACTGTACGAGTCTTGCCAGACCGACGCAGGTCGTTACCTGGTCGTGGGTTGCGCCGCTACGTTGACTCGACGGGGGGCCCATCTAGAATGATTCGAGTCGGTAATGCCCGGTGCATGCCGCAATCGCCTTATGCCCCGCTTTACTGAGTCGCTCATGTTTCGTCGCGTCCTCACCGCTCTGCCGGTCTATAACGAAGCGCGGCACATCCCGACCGTGCTCGCGGAAGTGCAACGATACAGCCAAGATGTGCTCGTGGTCGACGACGGCTCGTCCGATGGCACGGGCGAACTGCTCCGCAAGCTGCCCGGCATTCTGGTCGAAACGCATCTCAAGAATCGTGGGTACGGTGCCGCACTTCGGACGGCCTTCGACTATGCCCGACATCATGCCTACGACGCGATCGTAACGATCGATTGCGATGGGCAGCACGAACCACGCCGCATTCCGCTATTGGTCGGCGCTCTCGACGGCTGGGACATTGTCTCAGGGAGCCGGTACATGGCCGAGTTCCCCGGCGACAGTGAGGCACCGCCCGAGCGGAAGCGTATCAATCAGCAACTGACCAACGAGTTGAATCGCCGCTTATGCTTGAACTTGACCGATGCCTTCTGCGGCTTCAAAGCGTATCGCGTGTCGGAACTCGGCCGACTGCACCTCACCGAGAACGGCTACGCGATGCCGCTTGAGTTGTGGGTCCAGGCGGCTCACCAAGGCCTACGGATTCGCGAGTTCCCCGTGCCGCGAATCTATCTCGACGAGAAGCGGTCGTTTGGCGGCGTGCTCGACAAAGCGTCGGTGCGTTCGCAGTACTACCATCTCGTGCTCGATCGCAGCATGGCGGCCATCGAGCGTGAGCCGGGGCGATTGTGGAGCGGCACGCTGTGCGGTGAGTGTCCGTGAGTCGGTTGCGAGCGCCGAGTGCCGATGGCGGCGTGCTATGCGTGCCCGAGTGGAACACGTGGCCCGATCTCGTCGCGGCCAACCGCAAGCTCCAAGCGTCGTGGCAGGTCGAGATTCTCGGCCGTTCGCTGACTGATTTGCGGCAGCAAGCGCGGCGCGAAATGCTGATGGCGGCGATTCGTTACTCCTCGCAGTACCGCGCCGTACCCCAGATCGACGTTCATGCGGTAAGTGAACATCCGCTCGTGCTCGGGGGTCACCAGCCCGAGTTGTTTCACCCCGGCGTGTGGCTCAAGAACTTCGCTCTGGATGCGTTCGCTCAGCGCGTCGGCGGCGTCGCAGTGAACCTCGTCATTGATGCGGACGCGTTCAAGACTTGTGAGTTACCGGTGCCGACTCACAACGGCAACTGTGTTACGCGAAGCATGGTGGCGTTCGATGAACCTGCTGCGCCGAGCGTCTATGAAACACGGCGCATTGTCGATCGTGAATGCTTTGAATCGTTCGGACAACGAGTCATCGCAGCATTGCAGCCGCTCGTACCCCAACCGCTGATTCGTGAGGCTTGGCCGCACGTCGTTGAACGTGCCAAGACCACCGGCTTGATCGGAGCGGCATTCGCGCAGTCACGCCATCAACGTGAAGCCGCCTGGGGCCTTGAGACCCTTGAGCTGCCGCAAAGCGTCGTTTGCACTCAAGCCGTGTTTTATGAGTTTGTCACACATCTGGTCGTCCATCGCGAACGGTTCCGTGACATTTACAATCAGGCGATTCGTGACTACCGACAAGTGCATCATTTGCGGAGCGCTAGCCAACCGGCCCCCGA
>JAEUIL010000898.1 GCA_016794255.1 Planctomycetaceae bacterium
GCCGCTGCTGGACGATCTCCATGTGCAACAGGCCGAGAAAGCCGGCGCGGAAACCGAAGCCGAGCGCGTCACTCGTTTCGGGCTCGAACTCGAAGCTCGGATCGTTGATCGAGAGTTTCGTGAGCGCCTCGCGGAGTTCCTCGAAATCTTCGCCATCGGCGGGATACAAGCCGCAATAGACCATGCGTTTCGGCTCTTGATAGCCGGGCAAGGCCGGTGCGGCGTCATCGCCGGGAATCGTGACCGTGTCGCCAATATGCACGTCGTGCAGCGACTTGATATTGCAGATCAAGTACCCGACCTGACCGGCCTGCATCGTGTCGCAAGCGCGGCGCTGTGGCGCGAATTGCCCCAGTTCGAGCACTTCGTACGTCTTGTTGTTCTTGAGCAGCTTAATCTTTTGGCCTTTGCGAACCGTGCCGTTCATGATCCGCATATAGATGATCGCGCCGCGGAACTCGTCGTAGTGCGAATCGAACACCATCGCTTGCAGCGGAGCATTGGGATCGCCGGTCGGCGGCGGCACGCGGTCGACGATGGCGGCGAGCACGTCGTCGACACCAATCCCCGACTTACCACTGCATCGCACCACCTCGGCCGTATCGATGCCGAGGCTCTGCTCCATTTCCTGCGTCACTTCCTCGACCCGCGCGTGGACGAGATCGACTTTGTTGACGCAAGGAACGATGTGCAAACCAGCATCGATCGCGGCATAGGCGTTGGCGACCGTTTGGGCCTCGACCCCTTGGAACGCATCGACGAGCAGCAACGCCCCTTCACAGCATGCGAGGCTGCGTGACACTTCGTAGTGAAAGTCAACGTGCCCCGGCGTGTCGACCAAGTTGAGCTCGTACTCTTCACCCTTGTACTCGTACCGCATGCAGACGGCCCGGGCTTTGATCGTGATGCCGCGCTGCCGTTCGAGCTCCATGTCGTCGAGCAATTGCTCCTGCATTTGCCGCTTGGCGACGGTCCCGGTGCGCTCGATGAGCCGGTCGGCCAACGTGCTCTTGCCGTGGTCAATGTGGGCGACAATACAGAAGTTGCGGATATGTTTGCAGTCCACGGGCCAACAGCGGGAAAAAGTGAGGATCGGGTTGAAAACGACGATACGACGAGCTAGCGACGGCAGTTACAAGGGCAACCCCTGACCGCGTCGATAGGCGACTCGAGCGATGCCCGCGGCACCGATGTAACCGGCGTCGCCCCCCAGCGATGCAAAGTCAATTTTCGTCTTCGCAGCCGGAACGGGGAAGGCCCTGGAGCGAACTTCCTGGCGAATCCGTGCTAAAAACTCGCATCCCAGGGGCGATTCGTGCCCGCCAAAGGTCATCGCCCCGCCGATGATCACGCCGGCCGGGTCGATCGTGTGCATAAAACTGACAATGCCCACGCCGAGATACCGGGCCGTTTCGAGCACAATGTCGCGGGAGAGTGCATCGCCCCGTTCGGCTTCCTGGGCCAAGAGCAGCGGCGAGAGGGCTTCGCCGGCCGCGATTCGCTGGTGCAACGAACTCGTGCGATCCGCGGCGAGCGCCTCGCTGGCGCGTTGGATCACGGCCGTGGCGCTGGCGTACGCCTCGAGATGCCCGCGTTGACCGCAACCGCACATCCGAGCATCGTCGTGATAGTCGATGATCAGGTGGCCGCATTCCGCCCCATGGCTGTGCTCGCCGTCGATACTAAAGCCGCCGACGATAATGCCGCCGCCGACACCGGTGCCGAGCGTGAGCAGCACGAGGCTCGCCAGTTCGCGACCGCTGCCGACCCAAAATTCGCCGTAAGCCGCCGCTCCCGCGTCATTGGCAAACGCGACGGGCAACCCACAGTGAAAACTGAGCCGATCCCGAATGGGATAATTTTTCCAGGTCGGCATGTTGACCGGCTCAAGCAGCATGCCCGCGGGAATGTCCATCGTGCCGGGCGAACCGAGCCCGGCGTAAACAGCGTCCTGCGGTTGCAAACCGGCTTGGCGAATGGCTTGTTGGACGGCCTGTCCCATGCGAGCCGTGGCGTCTTCGGCACCCCGGGGAGCGTCGGTCTTAATGCTCAACCACGAGAGTGGCCGGCCGAGATCGTCGACCACGCCGACTTTGATATTCGTCCCGCCGAGATCAACGCCGACGAAAAACGGCGCCTGGGCTTGCTGGCGGGAGATAAACGGAAGCGGGTGGGACATGAGGCGGGATCACGTAACTGCACGGACCAGTCGTGCGACCGGGGCGATCGCGGATCATGCGGAAGTATATGACCGATGGCCAGTTACGACAACCGCATCCGCTGTTTCAGGCCCGCTTATCCTGTGAATTTTGCGTGAGAGTCGCGCCTCGATCGGCCGAGTGGTGCCAGCCCGCATACATTCACGGTGCTTACAGATACACCTCGTCCCACGGCGAACGCCACATGCCCAATTCGGGAAACAAAATCTTCGCCAACTCGCGCGATTGCCGGGTCGCGGCGTGCACGCGTTTTTGAGTGATCGCTGTGGCGATGTCGTCGTGTCCGAGCAAAAGCCGCACGAACTCGGCTTCGCTCAGCTTCAAATAGTTGCGGCCGAGGTTGCCGGGCTTGAACTTCACGCCGCGGCGACTGACCGACAACGCGTGCTTTTCACCTTCGATCGACAAGCCAAGCTCGGCGGTTTTCAGGCCCGCACGGCTCAAGCGTTCGACGAGTACCGGTTCAATCCGCGACAAGAATCCGGCCGGGTCGAATAACTTGACCATCGGCACCTCGCCGAGAAACTGCTCGCGCTGATAAATTTCGCCGCCGGCAATGCGGAACAGGTCGAATAACCGGTCCGACTGCGGAGCGTGGAACTGCACCATATTTTGGTCGCGTTCGATCGCTTCGTGACAGGCACGGGCTAAGAGCTGCTCGGCGATCTGTTCCCGAGTGAACTCGCCATCGACCGTGGGCATCGTGACCAGTTCGAGAATTTGATTCTCTTTGACCACGACGTAGCCGATCACGGGCGAATCAAACGCATCCCAAGCTCGACGGTCGCTGCCACCCATCGCGACAAAGATGTGGTCAAAGCCGCCGCGACTCACCAGCCACCGCCAGTAGGCCTCGGTTCGATCGTGCATGCCGCAGGGAACGTGTTCCGCAGAACCACCCGACGCGACGGTCGCGTACACCTTGATGAGCGAGGGCAACTCGACCTGACGCATCGGGCGGATATGTGGCATGTCGGCTGGAGCCGGGACGCCGCGATCGGACAACTGTGCGAGCACGTGCCGAGTATGGGCTCGAGCGAGACTGTGTCGTCCGCACACGACCCAACCACGAGCGCGAAAGAAGTGCGGTTCGCTGGTCATGAGCGTGCCAAACTCAGCGCCATCTTCGCGCATCAATTCCTCAGCCCAACTCACCACGGCCGACGCGAATCCTTGTCGGCGAAACTCGGGGAGGGTAGCCAAGGCGTGTAGACCCGCGACGGGCAAGAGTTGCGAGCCGAAATGAATGGTCCGCTGAGTCACCTGAGCGTGCGACAAGACTCGCATGCCACGTCGCACGAGCACGCGGTCGTTCGGTTCATAGAACGGATTGTCGAGCGCGGCGGAGAAGCTCTCTTTGGTCGGACTTTTGAAGACCGAATTGAGCAATTGAAACGAGGGGCCATGATCGCCCGGACCGCCCCGAATCAGCTGAAAACCATCGACCCAATCGCTCGTGCTACCCCGAATTAACGTAACTGCCGGCTGCACTCGGGCCGACGCAGAAATCACTGCGCACATTGGCATGAATCCCTTCAAACCATTTAAGAATGGCTCGGACAGCACACCGCGAATTACGTCCCCCCCCGAGAAAGTTCGGGATTGGATCGTTTCCGGCGGACAATTGCCCTTGCCAAAAATCAATCAACTCACTCCATGACTTGCATAGGTTAAGAAGTTGTCGCGCGAAATGCTAGTAAAAATTTCTGCAAAGTTTCGCGCGGATACCAAGGCCAGGGATACTCGCGCGAGCCGAGCACCTCGTCGGAGGCGAGTTGATCGATGAGTCGCTGATGCTCGCGCGGCCATTGCTCGAACTCAGTGGCGAGTGACTCGCGCAGCTTGACGTTGATCTCGCGGATGGCCCGACAACGTTCGGCTGCGGTCGCTTTGGTCGGCGTGATCGACACCCAGCGACGCTTCGCCTCGATCAAGGACCGCACCTCGGGCGAGGCTGTCGCAATGTCGATGAACGTCTCGGGATGATGGAGCATCGCCCAGCGGCGCATCGTGTGTTGTTCGATATCACGCGCGGTGATGCCAGACCGCTCGACGGGCAGCCGCAACGTGCCGGTCACGATCGTGTAACGCGGCGGCTCGATTCCGTAAAACTCGCGAATGATTTGATCGGTGACTTGGTCGTACATGCCGCCGCCGAGACCATGCACGAACAGATCACCGAGAAAGACGCGAGCGAAGAGCGTCGTGGCGAGCGCTTTGGTGCGCAGCCCAAGTGGTGTCAAATCTCGGTCGCGATCCGCATCGCTAACGATCCAAGTGGTCGGCTTTCCGCCGGAATGAGCGTTCCTGATCCAAAAGGGAAGCTCACACGCCTCGTCG
>JAEUIL010000901.1 GCA_016794255.1 Planctomycetaceae bacterium
CGTACCGTTTAGCACTTCGCAACACGCTGCTGTTCCAGGTCAAGCATTTGCGTCATCCGCTGCACGTTGCTCGGCTCGCGCTCGGCGTTCCCGTGCGGATACTGGCCGACGTGATCCGCGCTCCGCTGCAGACCCGCGAGCGACGGTTCGCGTTCGTTCGTGCTGTGTTCGACGCCTTGCCGCGACTCGGCAGTGCCTGGCGCTCACCGCTCCGAGTTCGAGCCACGATCGCGCGCGAGGCCGAGTTCTTCCGTCGCTACAGCGTGCCGCAGGTGTTGGCAACCGCGATGAACAAAGACCCTGCCGCAGACGAGCAACAGCGCTGGCGACGGCATCCGCTGTCGCGTTGGTACTTGCCGCCGCTTGTCGAGCCGCTGGTTCGCTGCCTCGCTCCGACCGCCGTGCGTCCGCACCACATCACCTCGCTCGGGCTGATCGCCGCGTTGCTCGCGGCGGTGACGATGATCGTCACGCAACACGTCGCTTGGTGGTCAATCGCGCTCGTGTGGTTCGCCTGGCTTTGCGATCGGACCGATGGCCCGCTCGCGCGGCGACAATTGACCGCCACGGCTCGCGGAGCCCGGTTCGATGCTGCGACGGACGAGATCGTGGACCTCGGCTTGCACGGCGCGGTGGCCGCAGTTGCCGCCGCGCAGACGAACGGCGTTCTCCCCTGGCTCGCCTTCGCCACGTTCGTCGTCTCCAAACGACTCTTCGCCCAGCTTACGACTCACGACGCGCCATCGTCCGCCGCTCACTCCGCACTTCGCACTCCGCATTCCGCACTTCTCCGCACGCTCTACCATCTGCCCGGCAATACCGACGTCCGGCTGCATCTGCTGCTCGCCGCACTCATCACCGGCTGGCTCGAGCCCGAATTGTTCGTCATCGCGGGCTATTACACGCTGCGGTGGATCGTGGTCGCGGGCAAGGCGATGTTCCGGGCCCCGGCGCTCTCGGCCAAAGGAGCGGTCTCGTGACACGCACGACGATCACCGCTGCGGTCGTGACGCTCAACGAGTCGCGGCACATGGCCGACTGGCTCGCGGCGACCGCTTGGGCTGACGAGCAACTGGTGATCGACGGCGGTTCGCAAGACGACACCGTGGCGATCGCGCGACGATCGACGGCCCGCGTCGCCGAGCGGCCTTTCGACAACTTCGCCAACCAACGCAATCACGCGCTCGCACTTGCCACGAGCGATTGGGTCTGCTTCTTTGATGCCGACGAGCGACCGACACCGGCGTTGCTCGCTGAGTTGCGGCGCGACTTGCCCTCGGCTCGTGAAGATGCGCTGCGGGTCAAAATTCGCAGCCGGATCTTCGGTCGGCCGTTTCGCTTCTCGGGCACGCAGAACGACCGACCATTGCGAGTCATTCGACGCGGTCGAGGTGCTTGGCGCGGCGCGGTGCATGAGGTGTACGAATCGCCCGGTCCGCGGCGGACACTCGCCGGTTGGGTCGATCACGTGACGATGCCCGACCACGCCACGTTCATGCACAAGGTGCAGCGTTACACCACACTGGAAGCCGAGTCGCGCGTTCACGCCGGTCGCCGACCGAGTTGGCAGCAACGGTGGCTCGCGCCGCCGCGGGAAGTGTTTCGCCGCTTGATTTGGAAGCAAGGCTGGCTCGACGGGCCCGAGGGTTGGCGATTCGCGTTGCTCAGCGGTCTGTCTGAGTGGATTCTGGCCGAGAAACACGAGCGGCTGTGGAAAGCGGAGCACGAAAGCTCGCTCGCCCAGGTCCATGGCTCGGGTTCCGAAGTGAGATGTATGCCGGCGGGAGTGGGTTCTTAGTGCTTTGTGCTTAGTTCTTGGTCATCGATCATCTTTGTCTGCTCGCCATGTTCACGATCTACGATCCGTCGCACTCGCCACCGCCGCTCGATGCCGCGCCGCTGCTGCCGTTGGCGGTGGCGAACGTGTCGCAATCGTGGCTCGACGCGTTGCATCAGACCGGTGTGCCCACGGCGACGCACGTGCCGGGGCAGAACGTCGGTCGGTTCGTGCTCGTCGATCGCCGCGCGGGGCGGTTGCCCGAGGTGAGTCGCGACCAAGTGCTGATCGATGTCTCGCAACTCGGCGACGAGGTACTGGCTGCCGAGCAATCGCTGTTCGAGGAGGGGGACACGGTCCGTCGAGCATGGCGGGTCGGTGATCTGACCGTGAGCGAGCGGGTCGCCAGCGTCGATCGGCGGCAACTCACTCGACGGTTGCTCGCGGCCTTGCGGCAAGTCGTCGAACAACGTGGCGGCGTGTGGCTCGCGGTGTCGCACGTGCCGTGGCCCTATCGGACTCTCTTCAACTTGCGGGCCGATCACGACTCGTACATCCCGGGCGACTTCGCGACGTTTCTCGACACCATCGCGGGGCACGAGCACGCCGTCAGCCACTTCGTTTGTGCTGGCGGGTTCGTCGATCAGCCCGCGGCACTGGCTCAGTTGCGGGGACACGATGTCGGGTCGCACGGCTTCTGGCATCACACGTATCACGACATGAACTCCAACCTGCGCAACATCCGCGCTGGCGTCGACAGCCTGCGTCGCGGCGGACTTGAGCCCACAGGCTTTGTCGCTCCGCACGGACGCTGGCATCGCGGCGTGCAGCAGGCGCTTGACACGTTGTCGATCAGCCACAGTGGCGAGTTCGCGTTTTGCACGGACGATTGGCCCCGCTATCCGACCGGTTCGCGGGTGTTGCAGATCCCGGTGCATCCGATCTGCCTGGGGTTGGCGTTCGAGGCGTTGCAGTCGCGCGGGGTGAACGACGAGGCGGCCCGAGTGCGTGCGGCGGAGTTGATCGCCGAGCATTTCTCGCGTTGGTCGTGTGCTCAACACGCGGCCTGCGAACCGATCTGCGTGTACGGTCATCCCGACGAGCGGCTGGGGCGTTACCCGTTGGTCGTGCGACGGTTGCTGGCCACGATCGACGCCCTGCCCGGCGTGTGGAGCGCGACGCAGACCGAGATCGCTCGGTGGTGGCGCGTGCGGCAAGAAATTCGCTTCCGCGTTTGGCGTGAGGCGGGCCGATTGCAGTTTGAATGCGATCAATTGCCGCGCCAGGATCGCGTTGCGGTCGATGTTTATTCGCCCCGCGGGGTGGCTCGGATCGCGCTCGCCGGTCGTCGACAGATCGTCGCACTCGACGAGCTGCAGTACGATACGCGTGCCGAGCCGGCGCGGCTGGAGTCGACCACGCTCGACGAGCGCGCGACGCTCCCCGATCAACTCCGCCTGTGGCTCGATTGGGAACACGTGACGCCGATCACCGAGATCGACGCGAGCACGTGGCGCGGCTGGCTCAAGCGTTCGTTGCGAACCATTCGCGACGGACAACGGAGGGCCGCCTGATGCGATCATCCGTCGTGACCCCGCGTATCAACACACTCGGCGAGCCGCGCGCGACCCGCACCTTGCGCGTGCTGATGGCCGGCAAGCTCACCGCGCTCGAGAGTCCCGGCGGTGGCGAAGTGCAAATGCAACGGACGCTCGCCGGTCTGCGCGCGAGTGGTGTCGATGCACAACTGTGGCGGCCGTGGGAACAAAGTCTGCGCGAGGCCGACGTGCTGCATCTGTTCGGCTCGCAACCCGAGCACGTCGCGTTGGCCGAGAGTGCCCAACGGCTGAACATTCCCGTCGTGCTCAGCACGGTGGCGTGGTTTGATTGGCGCAGCTTGTGGCACGAGCCGTGGTCGATCACGCGGCGAGCGGCGGCCATCGGACGCTATGCGCTTCGAGCGGCCTTGCCGAGTTGGCCGAGTTGGCGGCGTCGGTTGTATCACGCCTGCGATCGACTGTTGCCGAACAGTCTCGTCGAGGCGGGGCAGCTCCAACGACTGTTCCAAGTCCCCGCCGCGCGGATTCACGCCGTTCCCAATGGAGCCGACGAGCGGTTTGCGAACGGCGATCCGGCGCTAGCCCGCGAACGGATCGGTCACGACGAGCCGTTTGTGCTGTACTGCGGCCGGATTGAGCCCCGGAAGAATCAGCTCGGTTTTCTCCAAGCGATGCGGGGGACCGACGTGCCGATCGTGATCGTCGGCGATGCCGTGAGCGGTGAGCAAGCGTATCTCGCCGCCTGCCGCCGGATCGCGGGACCGCGCGTGACCTTCGTGGGGCACGTGGCTCACGACAGCCCGTTGATGGCCAGTCTGTACGCGGCCTGCGGTTGTTTGACGCTCGCCAGTTGGTTCGAGACGCCCGGCCTAGTGGCGCTCGAAGCCGCGATGTCGGGCGTGCCGCTGGTGTTGACCACCGGCGGTGCGGCGATCGAGTACTTTGGGCCGCTCGCCAATTACGTCGCGCCGCACGATCACCGCGCGATCCGCGAACAAACGCTGCATGCCCTGCGGCAGCCGCGTGATCCGCAGTTAGCGCAACTCGTGCGTGATCAATACTCCTGGCAGAACGTTGCTCAAGCCACGCGAGAGGTTTATGCCGAGCTGGTCTGAACGGCGCTTGCCGATCCCGCCGCGAGCTTCGACCCGGTACCGCTACACGCGGCGGCGGTGGCACGTGCTCTTCGCCATCATCGATGCGGTCGGTGCGTGGTTGTTCGCACTGGGTCGGTATCTGTTCGGCTCGCGCCAGCTGGTGCCGCTCGACGAGGTGCGCTCGATCTTGCTGATGCAGCTCGATCATTTGGGCGATGCCCTGTTCACTACCGCGATGTTGCCGGCGCTGCGCGAACGGTTTCCACACGCACGCCTGGAAGTGCTCGCCGCACCGTGGAATCAAGCGGTGTTCGCGGCTCATGAAGTCGATGCGATCCATGTCTGGGCGACGAATCGCTTTCAACGCGGGGGCAACTGGCGCTGGCCGATCGAACTCGTGGCTTGGGCCTGGAAGCTACGACAGAAGCGGTTCGACCTCGCGATCGACGTGCGGGGCGAACTTCCGCAGGCGGCGCTGATTTGGTTGGCCGGTTGTCGACGGCGAGTGGGCTGGAGCGACGGTGGCGGCGCGTTCTTGTTGACCGACGTGTTGCAACATCAGCCCGGGGTGCATGAACTTGATGCGCGCCGCGAGCTGCTGCGGATCCTTGATGTTTCACCAAATATTCTGGGCCAGATCCGGCCGCGCTGGCCGATCAACGATCGGGACCGTCGCGCCGTGCAGACAACGATCGATTCGCCAGACGACGGCGCTGGTCCGCTCGTGGTCGTGCATGTCGGCGCAGGCACCTTGGCCAAGCGTTGGACCTTGGCCCATCTGCAAGAATTGCTGGGACGGTTGATTGTCGAACTCAACGCCCGGGTCGTGCTCGTCGGTTCGGCGGACGAGCGTGCCTGGGCCGATCAAATCACGCAAGGTCGCGTTTGGCCGCAGGTTGTCGATCGTGTGGGACAACTTACGCTCGGCGAACTCGCCGCTCTGTGCGAACGCGCCGCGGTGTTCGTCGGCGCCGACTCGGGCCCAGCACACTTGGCGGCAGCCGTCGCTTGCCCCGTGGTGGCGCTCTTCAGCGGCACGAATCACGTGGCTCAATGGCGACCTGTCGGCAGTTTGGTACGGGTCTTGAAACACGAGGTCGCCTGCTCACCCTGTCATCGGCAGGCGTGTCCCTGGGCCGATCATCCGTGCATGACGGGCATTCGCCCCGAGCAGGTGTTGGCCGCTGTTCGTGAGTTGATCGTCGAACCGGCGGTGCTCGAAGAACCTCGCGCGATACCGATTCGCTTGGCCCCGTTGGTCTCGTTGGGAGAACGTTAACCATGATTGCTCCCTTGCGTCAGGAAGTATGGAAGTCGTCGCAGAAAGTCGAGCCGCGGTTGCGACGCGCGCGGCGCTTGCTCGTCGAGCTGTTGTGGAGCGACGCCGACGACAGCGAACGGGCCGCGCCGGTGCCTGCGTGGCAAGCGTGGGGCATCACCGCCTGGATTGGCGTGGTCGCGATGGCGTATCTGGTCGCGATGTTGCGTTCGCTTTAAGTATTTCTTCCGTAGGTCGGGTCTCCAGTCCCGACCGTGTGTGGCTGCCGAAAGCGGGACGGGACTGGAGACCCGTCCTACATGAAGCCTGTCACCACGCATGATCTTGTCGCTTGTTTACCTCGCCGTGCTCGCCCTGATCGCGCTGGCGGCGCTGGGCGTCGGCCGGCCGGTGATCCGGGCGTTGGTGCCGAGCGACGAGGTGGACGAGATCGGCGTCGTGGTCTGGAGCACGGCCGTCGGGCTCGTGTTGTGCGGCGGGCTGTGGATGGTGCTGGGTTTACTCGGCGGGCTGTATCCGGCGTTGATCCGCGTGTTGACGTTGAGCGCTGCCGCCGCGGGAGTCGTGCAGCTTGCCCCGCTCTGGCGATCGCGTCGACTGCGGTTGATGGGCTGGGTGACGAGCCGCGACGATCTGCCGACCGACACACGCTGCGAGCCCGACCCGCGTTGGGTGGGCGTCGGGCGTTGGCTGTTGGCGATGATCGCCGCAGCGACGCTCATTAGCGCCCTGGCTCCGCCCGTGGCGGGCGACGCGCTCTGTTATCACCTCGAACTGCCGAAACGGTTCTTGCTGGAGCACGCGCTGGTCGAGTTGCCGCACGATGACAACGCGGTGTATCCGCTGCTGACGGAGATGTGGTACCTGTGGGGACTCGCACTCGGTGGCGCGACCACGGCTCAGTTGCTGCATTGGTTGTGCGGCGGACTCTTGGCCGGGGGTGTGATGTTGCTCGCCACGCCGATCGTCGGTCGTCGCTGGAGCGAGTTGGCGGCGGTGCTCGCGCTGCTGACGCCGGGCATGAACAACCAGATGACTGCGCCGCTGAACGACCTCGCTGTCGCCGCGTTGACCACGTTGGCGCTCGCGGCTTGGTGGCGGGCCATACATGCCCAGCACGGCACAGGTTGGTACCTGCTCGCAGGTGTTTTGCTCGGCGGCGCGCTCGCCACGAAACATGTGGCGTTACTGTTCGGCGCGGCGCTCGCGAGCGCCAGTCTGTGGCTGATCGTGCAGCATGCGGCGCGACGCGCGGCGCTCCTGCGTGGCTTGGCGCTGCTCGGCGTGGTGGCCGTGAGCGTGGCAGGCCCGTGGTATGTGCGAGCCGCGTGGTACCGGGGCGATCCGGTCTATCCGTTCTTGTCCGGTCATGCCGTTGCGCAAGCCCCTGTGTCTGACCATGAGAACGAAGTTGCCGCGGCAACGCGACCCGACAAACGCAAGTTGGGACGTGGTGTGCTGGCGGCGATCACCGCTCTGTGGCAAACGACGATGCAGCCCGAGCTGGTCGGCGGTCGGGCTCACCAGATCGGGCCACTGTGGTTGGCGTTGCTGCCGGGCCTTGTGTTGACCCGGCGTCTCCGCGGGCTCGGCATGTTGCTCGCGATCGGCGGTCTGTTTGCAATACTGTGGTTCGGCTTGCGACAGAACGCGCGGTTTTTGTTGCCGGCGATTCCCCTGCTGGCCGTGGGTGCGGTGTGGGTGCTCAGCGAGCTGCGGCGCTGGCCACGTGCGCCGCGGGTCGTCACCACGCTCATGCTCCTGGGCCTCACGCTGTTCCTGCTAGCGATTCCGCTGCGACGAGCGGTGAAGAGTTTGCCCGTGGCGATGGGCGTTGAGTCGCGCGAAGCATTTCTGCGGCGGGTTGAGCCGACGTATGACATCGCGCGAAAGATGCGTGAGTTGGACGGCGGCGCGTGGCGTGTCTTGAGCCAAGAGCAACGGGCGTTTTATCTGCCCAGCCGTATCACGCGCGAGAGTATCTATCGCCGTCACACGCAATATCACGAGTCACACGACGGCGAGTCATGGACGGCACAACTCCGCTCGGCCGGGTTCACGCATCTGCTCGTGGTCGACGTAACCGGCGGCGACACGACCTATGACGACACGTTGAACCGTCTGGTCGCCGAAGCACCCGAGTCACTGGAGTGCATCTGCGAAACGACATTCACAGGAGACGACGGCGGCGAGCGACGGTATCGATTGTTGAACTTGAGGTCGAAAGAAATGGCGAGCGTAGAGAACGCGGATGAACGCAGATAAAGGAGATGAACGGGATAAGTCATTTAGAGTTTAGGTACTCGATCTCAATGGACTGACTTTAATTCCGCACTCCGCATTCCACACTCCGCACTTCCTATGTCAACTCCGCGCGAACGTCGACTCGCGCGGGGCTTGGTAGCGTATCGCGAGATGCGGCGTGGGGAGCCGCTTTTGATTGGCCGCGAGCGATTGGCAGCCCATCTCGACGAGACCGCCGGTGAGCAACGTCCGTTCGATCGGACAGGGGGCCCGACCGGTGAGAAACGTCGCCTCAGCTTGGGCCATCAACGAGGCTGAGTACGTCACGTTCGGATTGGGCGGCAAGTAGAACAGCGTCGACAGCGGCTCGGCCTGATCCTTGAGACGCGCGGCGAACGTGAAGTCGCCGACAAGCCCGTT
>JAEUIL010000953.1 GCA_016794255.1 Planctomycetaceae bacterium
AGTCGGTCGGGTTTCGATCAGTGTGCCGCGGCGTATCTCCTTATGCCGCAAGGCCGATCGTCTCGAAACGAGCAATATAGAGTGACCCGGCAAAGGGCGTCAAGGCGAACGCGTGGGCCGCTGGCGGGACGATTGCCGCGAGCACGGGGTTTGCTACGATGGAGTCGCGGCTCGACAGGGGTCAGGTTGCGAAGAAGGCCGATATGAATCTGTTTTTTGCTTACTTGCGGGCGCCGTTTCGGTTTGTGTATTGGCATCCGTGGTGGAGCGTTTTTCTGGCCGCGGTCGGTTTCCTGATCTCGACCGTGGGGGCTTATAAGTTCGTCGAGTATCGCAGCTATTGCGACTTGGCGGCGGCGATTGCCGAGACCGACGCGGCGAGTCCCCGTTGGCGGATCGAGGAACTCGAAGCCGATCGCGCAGAGATTCCCGACGCGGAGAACTCGGCGCTCGTGATCGCGAAGGTGGCAGAACTGCGGAAGCGGGCCGAGCAACAGATCCCGCCGCAGTTTGATCTCGACGATTTCCGAGGCACAGAGGACTACTCGCCGCAGCATCGCCTCGTTGACGCCAGACTGGAAAAGATGCGGGGGGCGTTGCGTGGCATTCAACCGGCGCTCGACGAAGCGGCGAAGCTCACGAACATGCCGAGGGGCCGTTGGCCGATCAAACACGAGCCCGACGGTATTTCTACCATGGTGCCACACATCGGCACTGTGCGTGGCGTGGCTCGGTTGCTTCAAGCCCAGGCGGTGGCTGCGAGTCACGAGGCAAACTCGCCACTGGCCACCGATTGTTTGATCGGAATGCTTTACACCGGACGATCGATGGCCGACGAACCAATAGTTGTTTCGGCATTAGTGCAGACTACGATTCGCAGCATGGCAGCGTCGGCGCTCGAATCGTCCTTTGGGGTGTCTGCGCTGAGCACTAATGATCTGGGGCGTTTAGAGCGCGTCGTGGCATACGAACTAGAGTCGTTGGATGGCGCGAGTATGTTTCACGCCGAACGCGCGTTCGTACATTCGTTCTTTACCCATCTCGAACAACTTGATTCTGTCAGTTATCTCGCGACAATCGGCAGCGTGCGAAATGCCCGATCGGCAGTGGGGATGGTCACCGATCCCCTTTATCGTCCGATGATCCCCGCGGATCACGCGTTCGCGCTGCGCATGCTGAACCGTGGCTGCGTGATCGCCGCGCAGCCGACAGAAACGCAACATCAGGGTTTCGACGAATGGATTCGGGAGTGGGCGAAATCGGTTCTGCGCGGGCCGTTGGTTTATCGGAACATCGTCGCTGGTGATTTGCTCCCGTTTTCGGCGAAGTACTCAGAGTATCACGCGCGGGCACTCGCTTGGCTACGTGTATTGCAAACCACCCTCGCTATCGAGCAATTTCGTTTAGAATATGGTCGCTGGCCCCACGAAGTTGTTGAGCTCGTCCCTAAGTTTGCCAAGGAAACCCCGCGTGATCCGTTCGACGGCCAGCCCCTGCGCATGATCACGGATGATAAAGGTGTAACGATCTATTCGATCGGCGTGAATCGGCAGGATGACGGCGGCGCGAAGTACTCGGAACGCGACGAAGGGGACGTGGCATTGAGGCTGTTCAATCCCGAGCAGCGTGGTTTGCCAGCGTTGCCCGAGAAGCCTGCGGAAGGCGACGCGTCAACAGAGAACAACAATCCATAGGTTGTCCTCACCGTAGCCGAACTCGCCAGAGTTCGGGGACTTGTCAAGCAACGCCCGAACTCTGGCGAGTTCGGCTACGATCTCAATCGTCGGCTATTTCGCTTTGGCCGGTTGTTTCCCCGCGCGCGGGGCGTCTTTCGTCAATTGCTCCGCGCTCAATCGCAATGGCTGCGGTGTCTCGGTCGAAAGTGGCAAGTCGTCGCCCCACTGCTGTTGAGTGCGGGCGAGCAATTGCGTCATCGCGGTCACACGCTCGGCCCGCTCGGGAACATACGCCAGATCGACCAACTCGTGCGGATCGGCGACCAGATCAAACAGCTGGCTCTTGTTGATCTGCGGGTATCGGATCAGCTTGTAACGTTCGTCACGCACCGCGCGTTGCACGCCGCGATAAGCAAAGAACAACGTGTCGCGATGTTGCTCGCATTCGCCTCGCAGCACGGGCATCAAACTCTGCCCTTCGACTTCGCTCGGCACATTTACCCCAGCCAACTCGCAAAGCGTGGGAAACAAGTCAAACGAGTAACACATGGCGGCCGACCGTTGGCCACGTTTCACGCCGGGGCCCGAGATCACGAGCGGCACGCCCATGCTGTGCTCATACAGATTCTGCTTGCCGAACAAACCGTGACTGCCGATCGCCAAGCCGTTGTCGGCCGCGAACACGACGATGGTGTTGTCGAGCTTGCCGGTCGCTTCGAGTGCCTTGAGAATGCGACCGATTTGCGCGTCGAGATGCGAGATGATGCCGTAGTAGTCGGCCAAGTGCCGGCGCACTTCCGCCTCGGTCCGCGGCCACGGGGCCAGCATTTCGTCGCGCACGCGCATCTCGCCGTTGTTCAGCGGATGGATCGGCAGGTAGTTCGCTGGCAGCTTGATTTGCGCGGGATCGTACATCCGCGCGTACTCCGGTGGCGATTGTCGCGGGTCGTGCGGCGCGGTGAACGCGACATAGCAGAAGAACGGTTCCGTGCGCGGTTGTTGGATGAACTCGATCGCGGCATTGGCGAATAGTTCCGTCGCATGTTGGTCGTTGGTTTCTGTGCGGTTCATGTTGCCGGCGGCGAGCGCGGCGAACGGATGGACTTTCACTTGGAACTGGTTGGTCATTCCGCCCAAGAACACGGGACCGCCGCCGTTGAATGCCCGCGCGTAGGATTGCGGACCATTGTGCCACTTGCCGGTGCCGAAGGTGGCATACCCGGCGCTCGCCAGATGAGCGGGCAGCAGTGTCTCTTTGCCCAACTTTTCATCGACGCGAAACAACGATCGGCCGCTCATGAGCATCGCTCGACTCGGCACGCAGACGGCTCCTTGCAGACCACCCATGATGTGAGCCTGCGTGAACGCCATGCCACGTTCGACGAGCCGATCGAGTTGCGGCGTGCGGATTTGCTCGTTGCCCAGGGCGTGAATCGTGTCGGGCCGTTGGTCGTCGGCGAAGAGAAACAAGATGTTCGGCTTCGTCGCGGCTTCGAGCGAAGTGGCGAACGACGCGGTCGTGAGCAACATCAAGGCAAACGGCAACCGTAGCATGGGAACCTCAGTCAGCAAGAGTTCTTGGAGCGTTCGACAGTGTAAGCAGCCGCGACGGGCCACGAAAGCGCTTCATCGAGCGAACGGTGATTCTCCTGCATTGTTGACCTCGCCACAGGCGTCTGTTTGAATAGCGCCGCGTGGATGGTCGCAGTCATGAGATTACCTGAGGCGGAGAACCTACGGATGAGTTTCGGAAAGCGGTTAGCGGCGTTCGTCGCAGCGTGGTGTCTGAGCCTGAGCGTGGTGCATGCGGACCAGCCGACCAAAGTCACGAAGCCCGAGCGGTCGTCATTTCATCTGTACTTGCTCATCGGCCAATCAAACATGGCCGGCCGAGGCCCAGTTGAAGAGCAAGACAAGACGCCGCATCCCCGCGTGCTCACCTTTACGCGCGATCACGAGTGGGCACCGGCCGTCGATCCACTTCACTCGGACAAGCCCACCGCAGGCGTCGGGTTAGGCTCGACGTTTGGACGCGTGATGGCCGAGGCCAATCCACAAGTGACGATCGGACTGATTCCCTGTGCGGTCGGCGGCACGCCCTTGTCGCGCTGGCAAAAGGGTGGCGACCTTTGGAAGCAAGCCATCGAACGTGCCAAGTTGGCGATGCAAGATGGCACGCTGCGTGGCGTGTTGTGGCATCAAGGCGAGGCGGACTCTGGCAAGCTCGAAACCGCCGAGTCGTATACCGAACGGTTATCGCAGATGGTCCGCGACTTGCGCATCGAACTCCAAACGCCGCAAGTCCCTTTCGTCGCCGGGCACCTGGGGTTGTTTCTCAAGCGCGAGCGGGCCGAGGGCGCGAAGTCGTATTGGCCGCTCGTGAACTCGCAGCTCGATCAGTTGCCGCACCTTGTGCCCGGCACCGCGGTGGTTCCCTCGACCGATTTACAGCACAAAGGGGACGACGTTCATTTCGACTCGGCGTCGCTGCGGACGTTCGGACGTCGGTACGCCGAGGCGATGCAGAAACTCCAGGCGGCAGCGAGCAAATGAGTCCGCGAGACGGGTTTCTCGTAAAATTCAGCCTCAACCCAAATGCACATTATCGCACTGGCTGTTCGGGCGGTCCCCGGTGGCATAGCCGCTTGCCACGGATCGAGCGAAAAAAATCACCTTGATTTCGTAGCCAAAGGTATTGGGCCTTGACAAAGAGATTTGCTATACTCGTGGCAGTCGGTTTTGTCGACGCGAACCGTAGCGTTGGTTCATATGAATCTGCCCGCTGCTCTCCTCTCGACGGTGCCACTTGGCGGACCACCACTCTTGGTCCCTTTCTTTCGGCCCGGAAAGTAACGTAGGGTCGAACAAGTTTTTTGTATGTAGGAGTAGTACGGTGGGTAAGAAGTTGTACGTGGGTAATCTGAGCTACAGCGTCACCAACGCTTCGCTCGAGACGTTGTTTGCCCAATTTGGTCGCGTGGCCAGCGCTCAGGTGATCCAAGATCGTGACACCGGTCGCAGCAAGGGCTTTGGTTTCGTCGAGATGGCAGACGAGAACGGCGCCAACGCCGCGATCGCCGGTTTGCACGACAAAGAGCACGAAGGTCGTCCGCTGACGGTTAACGAAGCTCGTCCCC
>JAEUIL010000956.1 GCA_016794255.1 Planctomycetaceae bacterium
GCACAAGCCGATCGCGCTGGCCGCGGCCAAGGCCGGCAAAATCATCCTCTGCGAGAAGCCGCTGGCGATGAACACGGCCGAGGGCGAAGAGATGTGCCAAGCGGTCGAGAAGGCCGGCGTGCCGAATATTGTCTGGTACAACTACCGTCGCGTGCCGGCGGTGACCATGGCCAAGCAGTTGATCGACGAAGGCCGCTTGGGCCGCATCTTCCATTATCGCGCTAACTTCTTGCAAGACTGGACCATCTCATCCGACCTGCCGCAAGGTGGCGCGGCGCTGTGGCGACTCGATGCCGCGGCGGCCGGTTCGGGCGTGACCGGCGACTTGCTCGCCCATTGCATCGACACCGCGATTTGGCTCAACGGCAAGCTCGACACCGTCTCGGCCATGACCGAAACGTTTATCAAAGAACGCAAGCACACGCTCACCGGCAAGGTCGAGGAAGTGAAGATCGACGACGCTTGTGCGTTCATGGGCCGATTCAGCAATGGCTCGCTGGCGCTGTTCGAGTCGACCCGGTATGCCCGCGGGCACAAGGCGCTCTACACGTTCGAGATCAACGGCGAGAAGGCCTCGATCAAATGGGACCTGCACGACCTGCATCGCCTGGAGTACTTCGACTACAAGGACGAGAGCAAGCTGCGTGGCTGGCGTTCGATTCACGTCACCGATCACAGCGGCGAGCATCCCTACATGAACCACTGGTGGGTGCCAGGCTTACAGATCGGTTACGAGCACAGCTTCGTGCATCAAGTCGCCGATTTCCTCGCCGGGCTCGGCGCGGGCAAAGCCGTGGGACCGACGTTCCGCGACGCCCTCGAAACGCAAAAGGTTTGCGACGCGGTGCTCAACAGCGCCAAGAGCGGCGCGTGGACGAAGGTCTAAACTCGCTCACGACTTGGCAATTCAATCACCCGACACGCCCCGGTGGCTCACGGCTAGCGGGGCGTGGTCGTTGAGTGAGCGATAGACAAGACAATGAAGAATTGAAACACGAAGAGCACGGAGGACACGGAGACAAAGCAGGAGAAAGACAAGAGAAATCAAATTCTTCCGTATCGCCAACTAAGCACCAAGAACCAAGCACTAAGAACTCTTTCTTCGTCTCCGTGCCCCTCCGTGTTCTCCGTGTTCAACCTCCCCCCGTCTTCTAATAACACGTCCGATCCGCACTCCGCGCATCTTCCACCACTTCGCCGCTGTGCAGAACGCCGTTCATCGCGCGATCGCGCCACGGAGCGGGGGCGTCCCACAGTTCGAGATTGCCATCCACATCGCTCACCAGGGCCGCGCTTTGGTGCAACGGCAGCTTGCCGGTCAACCGACCGTCGGGCCGCACGAAGAAGTTGCCGAACGACGAATACTTGGCGGCGCTGTTCGTGGCGCTGATCCACATGTGGTTGGTCGCGGCGTGGCACATGATCGTCGCCGGGACAATCTCTTTCCAAATGTTGCGATAGTGGTGCGTGCGGTAATCGCGTCGGGCATTGTGGAACGAATGAAACACGACCTCGACGTTGTGCCGCTTCAATTCGCGATACAACTCGGGAAAGCGATAGTCGTAGCAGATCAACGCACTACACGTGTAACCATCGATCGTAAAGATCGACGTGTGGTTCCCCGGCGTGTAATTACAATGGTCCAGCGTTTCCTCGGGCTCGGTCGTTCCGGTACAGAACCGTTTGTCGTAACGCTCGACGACCTGCCCCTGGTCGTTGATGATATAGAGCGAATTGTGCGGGCGGTGGCCGTCCGAGAGCGGATGGGTCGAACCCAGCACGACCCACACGCGGTACTCCCGAGCAGCATCGCAGATCGAGGCGGTGGCGTCGCGGAGGGCGTTCCAGTCATAGCCGTCGAGCGTCGGCAGATCGACGGCTGCGTAGCCCGTGAGCGCGGTCTCGGAAAAATGCACAACCCGGGCCCCTTGGTCGGCCGACTGCTGGATCAGGCTCAGACACTCACGACGGTTATGTTCTAAGTCCGGCTCGGTCGAAAACTGGCAACCGGCAATACGCAGCAACGGGCGGGTCATGATCATCCAGGCGGGGGTGAGGAACGCGGATTTGGACCGATCCAGCATACCGGCTCGGCCCGAGCGAGCAAAATCGACTGCGAGTCGCCGGGGAAACCTGGGCAGACCGCGAAAGGTAATCTGGTCCGAGATTGACCGATTGTGAGAAAATCGCGAGTACCCGCGAAACTTCGTTCCGCCGCCGGGGTAAGATTTCGGTTACGGCGCGTGGTTTCCCGAAGTGCCGCTCTTTAGGTCAACACAGAGGTGCCGATCATGTTCACGGCTCGATTTGGTACAGCCACTCGGTTCAGGGCTCGGCCTCCGATGCGGACGGGGTTCACGCTGGTCGAGTTGCTCGTGACCATCGCCATTCTCGGCACGCTGATCGGCGTCTCGGTCCCGGCCGTGTCGATGGCCCGGCAACGAACGAATCGGGCCCTTTGTCAGTCGAATCTGCGTGAGGTGGGGATGCTGTTCCAGATGTATCTCGACCTTCCGAAGCATGGCAACCGGTTTCCCAACGCGGCACGTTTCCCTTGGAACGACTTCAAAAATCGTCCGGGTGTTCACGTCTACTTGGACCGAGACGCACGTAAGGTTGCGACGAAAAGCAAGGACGCGGCTGGTAAAGAAACCACAAAGGAACTCGTCTACAGTAACATTCAGTCCATCTTTCATTGTCCCACCGATGAAGAGTACTTTCCCATCGCTGGATTGAGCTACGAATACAATGACAACCGACCGCCTATTTCTCCCCAGCTCGCGGGCAAAACTTGGAATGAGGTAATTACCCACCGAGGCGACAAGCTTGCCACGCGAAGTATTCGCATACTATTTGATTTTGATGCAAGTGCGCACGGAAATCCGGACGCGGGCTTCAATCGCAATTTCTTGTATCTGGACTGGCACGTGGATGCAGGGGTTGACCCTAACGGTAACGACACCCCCAGTCCCTCGTCCTCTACAAGCGACAGTTCGACCGCGCCCAGTGATGGTTCGTCGTCACCCGATAGTAACGTGTCACCACCGCCTCCAGTGCCTAGTTCGAATTAGCTCTCCTTTACCTTCCGTTATCAACTCGGAGGCCATCGCCGATGTCACTTCGAACATTTGGTTCAATCGCGCTCGTGATCGTGGCAATCACCATGGTCTACTGGTATTGCGGCTCGTCGTCCCAAGGAGCGATTGATCCACGCGTAGTCGCCGAATTTGATCGGGATCTGAAACCGATTATTGAGAAGCTCAGTTCCACAACTGGGGACAACCGCGGTCAAGTGTGGGGCGAATTGCGAACTGTCATGGATGGCATGCCGGAAGAGAAACGCGATCAAATGTGGCAGTTGATGCGCCAGGATGGCGAGCGACGTGACGAGGAGCGATTGA
>JAEUIL010000201.1 GCA_016794255.1 Planctomycetaceae bacterium
GAATCGACACCTGACAGCCGAGCAAAAGCGACTGCTCGAACGCTGGATCGCCCAGGGGGCGCAATACGAACAGCATTGGGCGTTTGTTGCGCCAGAGCGTCCCGCTCCACCACAGGTCAAAAACCAAGCGTGGATTCAGAATCCGATCGATCGGTTCGTGCTAGCCAAACTCGAAGCGACCGGTTGGGCACCTTCGCCCGAGGCCGATCGCGCGACGCTCATCAAGCGGTTGTCGATCGATCTGACGGGCCTGCCGCCCACGCCGGAACAAGTCGCGCAGTTCGTCGCCGCTGCCGACCCGCAGGCATACGAAAAGCTCGTCGAGCGATTGCTACAGAGCCACCACTATGGCGAACGCATGGCGCTTCCGTGGCTCGACGCGGCTCGGTATGCCGACAGTAACGGCTTCCAGCAAGATGGCGACACGTGGCAATGGATTTGGCGCGATTGGGTCGTGCAAGCGCTCAACAATGACTTGCCATTCGACAAGTTCACGATTTGGCAGCTGGCGGGCGACTTGCTTCCCAATGCGACGACCGAACAAAAGATCGCCAGCGGTTTCAATCGCAATCATCTGCTCAACGGCGAAGGGGGTGCCATTCCCGAAGAGCAGCGGTTCGTGATCTTGTTCGATCGGATCGACACCACCGCCACAACCTGGCTCGGGCTGACCCTGGCGTGTGCCCAATGTCATGATCACAAATACGATCCGCTCACCAAGCGTGACTATTACAGTCTGCTCGATGCGTTTAACCGTGTGCCCGAATCCGGTACGCCGCAACGTCAGTCGGCACGCATCCGCGTGGCGGCACCGTTCATCGAACTGCCCACGCCAGCCAATCAGGCCCGGCTGGCCGAGCTGGAGTCAGCCCTGAAAGCGCTCGAAGTCGAGGCGAAACCGATTCTCGATGCCACGTTCGCCGCGTGGCGTGCTGGCTTGTTTGCCGATGGCGAGCCGGCCGACGGCAAAGACTTGTCGCGCAATCTGACTCCGCTGTTGCGTAAGCCCGAGGCCGAGCGAACGGATGCAGACAAGAAGTCGATCGAGTCGCAGCTGCGGACATTTTTCGATGACAAGGTGAAGCCCGAGGTGGTGAAGAATTTGCCGGCGGTCGTGAAGTACAACGAGACCAAGAAGGCGTACGACGAATACAAGGGAGATCAAATTCCGCGCGTGATGGTGATGAGCGACGAGAAGCCGCGTGACACGTTCATTCTCGATCGCGGCGAGTATTTGAAGCCGCTTGAGAAAGTCGCGTTCGCCACGCCCGCCGCTCTGCCGCCACTACCCAAAGGTGCGCCCCTCAACCGCTTGGGACTGGCCCAATGGCTCGTGTCCAACGAGCATCCGTTGACGGCGCGCGTGCAGGTGAACCGGATGTGGCAACATTTCTTCGGCACCGGGTTCGTCAAGACGGCGGAGGATTTTGGCGTGCAGAGCGAGTATCCGGTGCACAAAGACTTGCTCGATTGGTTGGCCGTCGAGTTCCGCGAGCAGGGCTGGAGCATGAAGCAGCTCGTCCGTTTAATCGTCACCAGTTCAACCTACCGGCAGTCGAGTCGCGTCACGCCGCAGCATCGTCAACGTGACATGGAGAACCGCCTGTACGCACGAGC
>JAEUIL010000959.1 GCA_016794255.1 Planctomycetaceae bacterium
GAGCTGGATTTGGACTACCTGTTCATCGACACGCACCCGGGCGTCAACGAAGAGACGTTGCTTTCGATCGCGATCAGCCAGCGGTTCGTGCTCATCATGCGGCCGGACAATCAAGACTTTCAAGGGACCGCGGTGACCGTCGAGTTGGCGCGGCGTCTGGATGTGCAAGACATCATGCTGATCGTCAACAAAGTGCCGCACGGCATGGATCGCGACGTGCTACGTCAGCAGATCGAGACCGCGTATCAAACGCCGATCGTGGGCATGTTGCCGCTCAGCGCCGAGATGGCGACGCTCGCTTCGAGCGATCTGTTTACGCAACGGTTTCCTGACCATCCGCTCAGCCGCGAGTTGATCGGCATTGCCGAGCGATTGATGAAGTAACCCACTCCACGCGGTCGAGATCGATCGCACCTTTGAATCGGACCCCAGTCGAGGCTTCGCCGTGGATCTCATCTACCGTTACGATCCGTATCTGCCGGTTAAAGTCGACACCGCGCCCGACGCCGCCGCGGCGATCAAAATTCTCTGCGATGGCAATCGCCGCTTGACCTCGGTCGTGGCCCAGATGCAGCGGACCACGCTCGGAGAGCAACCGACCGAGGCGATCGTCGTGCCATTTTGTCCCGTGTCACTCGGCTTGCCGTTGTGGGAAGGAGCCGTGGCGACTCAGCAGCCGTATGCGATGGTGCTCGGCTGCTCCGATGCCCGTGTGCCGATCGAGCCGATTTTTGATCAATCGTTCAACGACCTGTTCGTGATCCGCATCGCGGGCAATGTGCTGGGGACCGAGTGTCTCGGCAGCGTCGACTACGCCGTGCGGCATTTTGCCGAGAGCTTGAAGCTCGTGGTCGTCTTGGGACACACCGGTTGCGGCGCGGTCGGGGCGGCAGTTGAGACCTATCTCAGTCCCAAGGACTACGCCGACATCGCGTTCACGCATGCCCTGCGGTCGCTCATCGATCGGATCATGATCGCCGTGCGTGGCGCGGCCAACGCGTTGACCCAAGTCTGTGGTCGCAACGTCGTGCATCATCCGAATTACAAGGACGCGTTGAAAGAATTGACCGTGTATCTCAACGCGGCGATCACGGCTTTCGATCTACGTCGCGAAGTGGCCGCGTTCGGCCATGAGTCGATGCGGGTCGTCTATGGCGTGTATGATTTGGCCACGTTGTTCGTCACTCCCGCCCCGCTCGCGTCGCCGACCGAGCCCGGTTTCGCCCCGGCTCCGCAACAAGACGACCTCGCGAATCTCGCGCGACAATTGGCCCAAGCGGTCGTCGACAAAGGGCTACTCGGCACGCGGATCGATGTGTGGAAGAAGATCGAGTAACGTCGCTTCCGTTGGACGGGTCGCCAGTCCCGTCCAGGTCCTTTCAAGATGCGTGGACGGGACTGGAGTCCCGTCCTACGGAAGACATTGCCGATCCATCTTGGCCGACCACCGGGCTGCGGACTACGCTAGGGGTCATGAGTAACGCCGAGCAATCGACCGCCGCCACTACCGCCTCAATGGAACTGCGTTGGTTCGTGGGCGAGACGCTCGGCATCCTCGCCGTGTTCGCGATCATCGGCAGTTGGCCGGTGCCGGATGTGAACGAATCGCACTATTTGCTCAAGGCCCTGCATCACTGGCGGCCCGAGTTTCTGCGAGGCGATTTTTTTCTCGAGTCGGCCGAGGCTCATAGCACGTTCTACGTTCTGCTCGGCTGGCTGACCTGCGTGATGTCGCTCAACGCTGCGGCTTGGTGCGGCCGCTGGATCACGTGGTTGCTGCTGGCCGTCGCTTGGCAACGCCTCAGTTCGGCCGTGATCGACCGACGCGGCGTGAGCATCTTCACCGCCGCGCTGTACGTGACGCTGCTCGAACGGTTTCACATGGCGGGCGAATGGGTCGTCGGCGGCTTCGAGTCGAAAGGGTTTGCGTACGCGTTCGTGTTTCTCGGCTTGGCGGCGATCGTGCGCCAGCGGTGGAACCTCGGTCTGGCGTGGCTCGGCGCGGCGACGGCGATCCACGTGCTCGTCGGCGGTTGGTCGCTGATCGCGGCCGGCGTCTGTTGGTTGTGGCATGGTTCGACGCGGCCCGACTTGAAGCAGATCATGCCCGGCCTGGCGATCGCGGCTCTGTGCGGCATTTTCGGCGTCTGGCCCGCTTTGGCGATGGACCGTGGCGTCGAGCCGAGCGTGATTGCCGAGGCGCATCAGATCTATGTCTTCCAACGACTGCCGCATCATCTGACGCCGTTTGCGTTCAAACTCGAGTTCATCGAGCGACATGCTCTGCTGTTCTTCGTCTGGATCGCGCTCTGTGCCTTCACCGTGAGTGACTCGGCGCAACGCATCGTACGCGGCTTTGTCGCCGGAGCGCTGACGATTACGTTTCTGGGCGTGGCCATCAGCGTCGTGCTACGCGATCAGCCGCAGTATGCCGCTGGGCTACTGCGTTTCTATTGGTTCCGCCTCGGCGATGCCGTGTTGCCTTTGGGCGTCTCCCTCGTAGGCACTGCGTTTCTGCTCGGCGCTGCGCCGCGCGGCGTCGTACCGTTCGCGCGTTACGCCTTGGCGGCGCTCGTGTCGCTGGGCGTGTTCACGCATCTCGAGCCGCTGGCGCTGAAACGGTTGAATCCCGGTCAGCCGCGATCCGACGCTCCGAACAAAGTGCTCGATGCGGGCGATTGGCGTGACGTGTGTCTCTGGATGCGCGAACACACGCCCGAGTCGGCGGTGGTGCTCGCGCCGCGCTCGACGCAGACGTTCAAGTGGTGGGCCCGACGGGCTGAGGTCGGCTGCTGGAAAGATGTGCCGCAGAACGCGCGTGACTTGGTGGAATGGTGGCAACGAATGGATGCCATTCACGCCACACACTCGGGCGATCCCGAGGATGATTGGTACGACTCGCTGGCCGAGGCGGGCGAGACGCACGCGGTGCGGATGAGCGAGCGTTACGGCGCGAGTTACATTTTGACCGCCGCCGAGCCGCCGCTTGCTCTCGTCTGTCCGTACCGAAATAATTCGTATGCGGTGTATGAAGTCCCGCGGGTTTCGCCCGCGCCGTGAGCGGCTATCCTCAGCAAACCGAATGTCATCATGGATCGAGCGTGTTGGCGCTGGTTGCTGCGGGACGAATCGCCTGAGCCGTCGCCGGGCGCCGATCCAATTGCGATCGCCGAGCAACTCGATGTTGCACGTTTGGCAGCGCGGCTCAAACAACCGCTTCCCGGCCGCGCGGCACAATCGCGGTTCGAGCCCGAGCTGAGTTTCAGCCGGCACTTTGGTCCCCCGCCCCCCGACGCGCGTCCGGCGGCAGTCGTGGCGTTGCTCTATCCGCAGCTCGGCCAGTGGCATGTACCGCTGACGGTTCGCCCGACTTCGATGCAAACGCACGCGGGGCAGATCAGCTTTCCCGGCGGCGGCATTGTGCCGGGCGAGTCGAACGAGGCCGCCGTGCTGCGCGAGTTGTCCGAGGAACTCGGCTTCTTGACCGACAATGTGGAACTGCTCGGCGAGTTGACGCCGCTGTATTTGTACAACAGCAACTATCGCGTCACCGCCTGGGTCGCCGCCGTGAACGAGCGACCGACGTTCGCACCCGATCCGCGTGAGGTCGCCGAGTTGCTCGAAGTGCCGCTGGCGCAGCTGCTTGATCGTCGGCAACATGGTGTCACTGCGCGGCGTGCCCGGGGGATCGGCGTTCGCGTGCCGCACATCGCCTTCGGCCGACACCGTATCTGGGGTGCCACGAGCATGATCTTGGGTGAGTTGCTCGCGATCATCGAGGAACTGGGGCTCACGAGTGCGACGGCCTGAAGCGTTCTGCGTGGTCGCGTGGCCGCGACAACATTTGCGTTCTGGAATGAGCACTCGTACGATGCGTGCTGCATTCTCTTTGCCGGCCCGAGTTACGCTGCCTATTCACGGTATTGCTCATGATTAACGCTCAAGTCATGTTTATTGCCCGCCGCATGGTTGTCATCGTCACGTTGATTCTCGCGACATTTCTTGCCACATCGACGGTCATGGCCGCCGAGTCGCGTCCCAACGTGATCGTGGTGCTGACCGACGATCAAGGCTCGGGCGACTTTTCCTGTCACGGCAATCCGGTGCTCCGGACGCCGCAGCTTGATCGGTTTCGCGACAGTGCGGTGCGATTCACGGACTTTCACGTCGCGCCGATGTGTACGCCGACCCGCGGGCAGTTGATGACAGGCGTCGATGCCGTTCGCAATGGTGCCACGAGTGTCACGGGCGGTCGATCGTTCATTCGACCGGGGATCAAAACCATGCCCGAGTTGATGGCGGCGGCTGGCTATCGCACGGGGCTGTTCGGCAAGTGGCACTTGGGCGACAACTATCCGCATCGCCCCAAGGACCGCGGGTTCCAGGAGTCGATGTATCATCTCGGTTGGGGGATCACGGCCGCGCCGGAGTTCGCCAACTCGCTGTTTGATGGTCGTTACTTTCACAATGCCGAGCCGCAGAAGTTCACCGGTCACTGCACCGATTTCTGGTTCGACTCGGCAATGAACTGGATGCGCGATCGTCAGGCGAAACGCGAGCCGTTCTTTGTCTATCTGCCGACGAACGCTCCGCACGCGCCGCATGACGTGGCCGAGAAATACTCGACGCCCTATGTGGGCAAGGGGCCCGAGCGATTCTTCGGCATGATCGCTCAGGTGGACGAGAACTTTGGCAAGCTCGAAGCGTTTCTTGAGCAGACCGGTCTGCGCGACAATACGATCGTGATCTTCTTGACCGACAACGGGGGCACGGCGGGAGTCAAGGTGTTTAACGCGGGCTTAAGGGCCGGCAAAACGACGTTCTACGACGGTGGGCATCGCGTGCCGTGTTGGGTGCGCTGGCCGGGTGGCAAGCTCGGTATGCCCCGCGACATCGACACGCCCACCCAGGTGCAAGACATCCTGCCCACGGTGCTCGAACTCTGCGGCGTGCCACGGCCGGCCGATCTGCGCCTCGACGGCACGAGCTTAGCCGGCGTGTTGCGTGGCGAGCCGGGGACGCTGGCGGATCGCAAGTTTGTCGTGCAGTACAGTCGCGCGAAGCTTGAGAAATGGCAGTCTTGCGTGGTGTGGAAACAGTGGCGATTGGTGCATGGCGAAGAGTTGTACGACGTGCACCAAGATCGGGCGCAGACCAACGATCTCGCTCAAGCGCAGCCGGCGGTGCTCGCGCAGTTGCGAGCCCACTACGAACAATGGTGGAGCGACCTGACGCCGCTCATCGGCAAGTTCGTGACCACCAGTCTCGGGTCAGACGCTCAGCCGTTGGTTGAGTTGACCAGCTCCGATTGGCAAGACGTGTACGCCGACAACGCCGGGCATGTGCGGACAGCAGCCGGTGGCCCGCGCGGTGGCCACTGGAATGTGAACGTCGTGCAGCCGGGTGAATACGAGATCGCACTGCGACGTTGGCCGCGCGAGATTGACACGGCATTGGGCGACGCCAGCGGACCGCAGAGCAAGGCGCTGCCGATTGCCACGGCGCGAGCGATGATCTGTGGGCAGGAACTCACGGGGCAGACGCGACCCACGGCCAAAGAGGTGGTGTTACGTGCGAACCTACCACGCGGCGAAACGCAGTTGCATGCTTGGTTTCAAGACCCCGCGGGTAACGATCTCTGCGGAGCGTATTACGCTTATGTGCGACGGCTGCGGTAGAAACGTGCGTGTTTAACGAGCTATAGATTGGCTGCCAAGATTCCCGAGTTCACCTGGAAATAATCCGCCAGCGTGCGAATGATCGTACGACTGAATGGCTTCTTGCCTGAGAGGATTTCCGAGATCGTGGACTTGGGAATGTCTGTATCGCGATGCAATTGCGACTGGGTGATGCCTCGCGCATCCATGAGATGCTTTAACATGTCAGCATCGGCGGCTGGTGCGATCGGATAATGGGCTTCCTCGTAAGTCGCCACGAGATCGCTCAAGGCATCGAGGTACATCTGCTCGCCCGCGTCAAGCTTCGTCTGTGTCAGCAGTTGATCGATAACCTGTTGAGCCGCGCGCAGTTGAGCTTCGGTGCGGATCGAAACCAATGGAAATTCTGCGACACGTTTCAGATACGTCGAAAGCTTGGGGGTGACTCGCACGGTCTTGGTTTTCATGGTCGAATTTCCTTCTGCTGAGGATTCGGAGCATCGGCGAAACAACCGCAATCGACCTTCCAATCGCCTGCGTCGTATTCGTGATGGGTCATCACCTTGAGAACAAACACCTTTTGGCTGCGATACATGATGCGGGTCACTAAGCGGTACTTATTGCCGCCGATGTTGAAGACCACGCAGTTACCCACGAGACTGGCCGACGCAAACACGGCACGCACATCGTGAAACGACTTCCAAGCGACAGACTTGTGGCGAACGTGTCCATACCAAGCGCGCAGGGGGCCTTCAGCATCGCGATGGCGGGAGAGTTCCCAGAACTGCTTTAATCGCGAGTGCGTGATGATCCGCATAGCAACCCCGACGGCGTGTCCTGTTATCTGGATTGTAGTTCGCGATTTGCGAACAAACAAGGTTGGACGTTCGCAATTTGCGAACTCCGGGCGAATAGCAGACATTTTTGGCAGAAAAGTTGCAGGGCACCGCTGTCATTGCTGGCGATAGCGAATGTCACTCGCCTTGACCCGTCCGGCACGTTCTCGTACCGTCCGTCGCCCTAACGGAGACAGACGATGAAACGTGTCGGATTGATCGCGCTTGTGCTCGGCGGATTTGCGAGCCAGGGCTGCTGCTGGAGACCGGCGTGGTGCAACCAGCAGGGCTACTATGGCCAGCCGGTATACGCACCGCAGCAGACGTATCAGCAGCCGGTGTATCCACAGCAGACATACGCACCGCAGGCAGCCGTGGTGCAGAATCCTTGTACTTGCTATTACCCGCCGTATTAATGTTGAGCACGCGTCACGCGTGCCTGGCGTGGCTAACGATTCAATACCTGCGCGGCCTCGTCGCACAATCGATGAGCTTCTTGCGCTGTCTTCGCCTCGGCGATCGCCCTAACGATCGGCTCGGTGTT
>JAEUIL010000203.1 GCA_016794255.1 Planctomycetaceae bacterium
CGGGGTCCTGCCCGGCGTGTGCGGCCCAGAAGATGTCCATTTCGAAGCACACGAGCTTCGGATCAGTCTTCTCGGCGAGTAGGTCGAACAAGGTGCGGTCTTTGCCGTGGGGCACGAACTCGTAGCCGTGGGGATGATAGAAGAATCGGATCCCTGCTTTTGCGAGCACATCGCCGGCGTGATTGAAGACCGCTGCGGCCGCCAGCGCGTCGGCCTCGGTGAACGCGCGTCGGTTCGGGCGCGGGATCCAGCCGACGCCAACGTAGCGAACTCCAAGGGCTTTGGCCTGGGCGACGACCTGATCGAGTTTCTTGGCGACATCGTCGTAGCTCCAATTTCCGGATACAGGGGTGAGCCCGGCGGAGAGCAGGCGTTGGCGCAGTTGTTCGTGCGGGAGGCCGGGTGGCAGGCCAGCGACTTCGACTTCGGTGAAACCGAGAGAACGCGCGGTTTGCAGGCCGTAGGGAACGTTGGTCCGGAGGAGATCGCGGAGACTCCAGAGTTGCAGGCCGACGGAACCGCGAAAGCTGGCGCTCGTGCCCGTGCCGCGGGCATCGGCCCGCGAGTCGCCGTTGAGCCAGACATCGACGCGCGGGACTTCCCAGTTGTAGGGCTTTTGGAGAATGTCCAGGTCGCCGTCGCCGTCGAGATCACGCAAACGCGTCTCATGCCAGCCGCGGCCGATCGCGAACTCGGTTTTCCTGAAGTTGCCTCGACCGTCGCCGTAAAAAATCCATGCGGTGGCCCTGGGGTTGTCCGGCACGATGGCCTTATGCGTCCATTTGGCCATTTCCGCCGAAAAGATGTCGAGGTGTCCGTCCCGGTCGATGTCGCCGAGTTGGAGGCTGTGGCCGTGGTTGATCTCGCGGTCGAGAAGATCGTGCGGTTGCCAGTCGGCGGGGTTGAGCGGATCGCCGGTGCACTCATACCAACGCAGCGGGCCAGCGCCATCACCCGGTGAGACGACGATCTGTGGATATTTGGAGGGCTTGAAATATCCGGCGAAGATCAAGCCGCCGTGCGTCGCAAACTTGATCTGTTTGAACTCTTTTCCGCCGGTGTGCTTGAACCAGGAATCGCAGGCGAGAATGTCAGGTTTCCCGTCGCCATCGATATCGAAGGAGGAAATTCCCTCGATGTAAGGCACCCCGTTAGGCTTGGCGCCGGAAACGATCGGGGTGAGTGGCCACGCTTGAGCGTTTCGGGGATCGGCCGGCGGCTCAGCGAGAAAAAGCGTGCTCGCTTTCTGATTCCAAAATACGAGCTGCGCACGCCCGGTGCCAAGGAAGTCGGCGAAGCACTGGTCGTGATGCTGCTTGGCTCCTCCCTTTTTAATCAGGTGCCGTTTCCAAGGAACGTTCTGGTCAAAATTCGGCGCGGGATTCTCCCACCACCACACTTCGTCGCTCTGATAGTCGCCACCGAACACAACATCCAGATCGCCGTCTCCGTCGATGTCGCCCACCGCACCGCCCGCTTCGACGGTGAGCG
Source organism: Planctomycetaceae bacterium (assembly GCA_016794255.1). Lineage (GTDB taxonomy): Bacteria > Planctomycetota > Planctomycetia > Pirellulales > PNKZ01 > JAEUIL01. Next base: position 1,492 of record JAEUIL010000203.1, read on the forward strand.
GGTCTTTTTCGATGATGAACTGATCCCAGCCAGTGGCATTGCGGCGATAGAAGAGGAGCGCCGGGCCTTTGTGGCGGAAACTGAGGATGAAGTCATTGACACCGTCGCCATTAAAGTCG
>JAEUIL010000038.1 GCA_016794255.1 Planctomycetaceae bacterium
AAAACGCGCTCGAACGGATGAAGACCGGCCACTACGGCGTGTGCGAAGGTTGCTCGTGCAAGATTCCCATTCCCCGGCTCAGCGCTCTGCCCTATGCCACGCTGTGCATCGAATGCCAACGCGAGGCCGAGAAATACGGCACCTCGGGTAGCGGCGATTCCGATTGGGGACGTCTCACCGACAATTCCGGTGATAACGACGTATCGATCAACGATATCGAGATCGACGTATCCTAATTGCCTGCCGCCCTTGACCTTGGGCTGCCGCGCGTCAACAGTTGTTCGGCCCTCCGCTCGGCTGCGGCGATCTTACCGATCGCTCGCCGGGCGGGCCGAACAATGAGCCGCCTCGGGATTGGGAGTCGATCTTATGAAGTTGGTGCACCGCGCTGCTTTGGCCGCGGCAATCGTGGTCTCTGCGGTGCAGCTCGCGACCGTGGGGCTCATGGCCGTGCAGGCTCAAGACGTCGACGTCAATCTCGGCGACGAACTCTCCAGTTCTCAGCGCGAGGCGCTCTTTGACCAACTGCAGTCGCAGTCGGCCGAGTTCCAACGGCATCACGCCCTGATCAAAACTCTCACTCGAGCGGTGAGCCCATCGGTCGTGCATATCGACGCCAAAACGGTCTCCGAGGGCAAAGGCCGTAGCCGCACGGTCGAAGAGGCCGGTTCGGGCGTGCTCATCAAGCACAACGGCGCGTACTTCGTCATCACCAATCGACACGTGATTAAAGGCGCGAACAACGCCGACATTTTGATCCGCTTTCACAACGGTGCCGAGACGATTCCGCTGCGCGTGATGGGTGACGAGCAAACCGATCTCGCCGTGATGGCGGTGAGCGACAAGTACTCGTCGGCCGCCAAGCTCGGCAAGAGCAGCGCGGTTGAGATCGGCGACTTTGTCGTGGCGATGGGCAGTCCGTTCGGACTCGCGCACTCGGTCACCTATGGCATCATCAGTGCCAAAGGCCGTCGCGATCTGGAACTAGGCGAAGGGGGCGTCGATTACCAAGACTTTTTGCAGACCGACGCCGCGATCAACCCGGGCAACAGTGGCGGGCCGCTCTTCAATCTGCGCGGTGAAGTGATCGGCATCAACACCGCAATCGCCAGCAACTCGGGCGGCAGCGAGGGGATTGGTTTCGCGATTCCGATCGACATGGCGATGATTGTCGCGCGACAGCTGATCGAGAAGGGAAGCGTTACGCGCGGCAAGTTGGGCGTCTCGCTCGATCCGAAGTTCACGTACGAGTCGGCTCGCACCGTCGGTTTGCCGCGGTTGGTCGGCGCTCGCATCACGAAGGTCGCCAGTGCCTCGGCAGCCGAGAAGGCCGGAATCAAGTCGGGCGACGTGGTGATTCGCTTTGCCGGCTCGACGATCGAAAACGACACGCATCTCGTGAGCGTGATCAGTTTCTCGCCGGTAGACACCGACATTCCGGTCGACGTGATCCGCGATCACAAGGTGACCCGGATCAACGTCCGGCTCGTCGCGCCGTAGTCGAGCTGCGTTGACGGCGTACGCGCGAAACCGCAAGCGAGCTGCGTGGTCAATCGACTGGATTAAATCGGGTTCGGTTGCGACGCACCATCGCGCACCGCCTCGTGGCTCGCTT
>JAEUIL010000140.1 GCA_016794255.1 Planctomycetaceae bacterium
GCACAACGAAGAGCGTCCTCACAGCAGTCTTGGTTACCTGACCCCGTCGGAATTTGCGTCGCAGTGTGCTGCTTCCGTTCGGGCTTCGGCTACGCCTCCGCCCTCACTCCAGCAGCACACTGCGGAACCCCATACCCAAACCCTACTCTCATAACCCCTGGTACAAGAATCGGGGGCATTCCAGTCCGTCCACCGCGAATGTCAAGAACGACGGCAACGGAGGTCCTGAGCCAAACTGTTCGCAGTCGCACGCTGAACAGCCCACTTCTCTCATGGCTCGGACGATCACGTTGCCGGTCGTTCTCTACAAATGGCCCTTCCCATCAATCGCGGCGCAAGCGCGTTTCCAAACGGACGACGTTCGCGCGGATCCCTTCCAAGTTCGGATTGAGCGACAACGCGCGGCGGAAGCAGTCGAGCGCCCACAACTCGTTGCCGATCTGCAAATAACACTGGCCCATGCCGGCGACCGCGCCAAAGTGATACGGATTCAGCTCGACGGCCTGTCGGCAGTCGTCAATCGAACGGTGATATTTGGATAGGCTGTAGAACGCGATCGCCCGTTGGTTCCAAGCCTCGGCAAAATCGACGTTTTCCAGGATCAGCCGATCGGCCCGATCGACTGCCTCTTCAAACTCGCGGGCCGCATTGAGGCGGATGATCTCGCCCAGGGCTTGTTGTTGATCCAGATTGCCATCGCGGCACCAACACGCGCGGATCGCGTTCTCGGCCAGCAGCCGCACCGAGCGATCCTCGTCGTGCATGGCCATGCCCAGAGCGTGGTTCGAGCGGTAGTCGCCCAGATGGCCCAGCACCATAGCAGCGGCCCGACGCGCGAGTCGCGGCGCAGTCTGTAGCAGACGTTCCAGCGAGCCGGTGGTATAACACTGGCCGACGCGATGCACCAAAGCCGCCGAGTCCTGGTCGACCAGATACTCGTGGTAGAGGCGTTCCAGCCGCGAAATGCGGGGAGCGTTCTCACTCACGTACAGGTCTCCCAAGAAAGACAATCTCCGGTGGCGGTCACGCGACCACCAGCACTCCCGAGTCCGGTAGGTTCCAGATTAATTCGACGACTGGCGCTAGCCAGCAAAAAATGCTCATCCAACCATGAATTTGGCCGTTCCAACTTCCAGATGTGTCACCCAGGCAAAGCGTGCCGGAAGCAGAATTCGGGCACGCATCGGCGTCGCACTCTTGACAGTTTTTGCGGCGCAACTCCACGCGGCCGAGCCGATGCCGCCCGTGGCTTGGCTCACCGATCTTGATCTTACGCGGCAGCTGGAGCAGGCTGTCAGCGTGCAATGGAATCGCCATCCGCTTCGCGACGCAATCACTTCGCTGAGTCGCACCCAGCGCGTGGCGATGCTGCTCGATCGGCGCATTGATCCCGATCAACTCGTGACCTTCGCTGCCGAACAGCAACCGCTGGCCACCGTGCTCGACCAGTTCGCCGCTTCGTTTCAGGCCGGCGTGTCGCAGGTGGGCAGCGTCATGTACATCGGGCCGCGTCCGACTGCCGAGAAGCTCCGGACGCTCAGCGCACTCGCTCAAGTGCAGGTCTCGCAACTCTCGGCCTCGGCCCGCGGACCCTGGCAAAAGATCGCGGCTTGGCGGTGGAAGTTCTTGGCGCAACCGCGCCAGTTGCTCGCCGATTTGGCCCAAGAAGCCCGCGTCACCCTCGCCGATGTCGAGACCGCCGTGCCGCACGATCTGTGGGCCGAGGCCGATCTCCCGCCACTCGCTTGGTACGATCGAACGTTGCTTGTGCTGGTGCAATTCGACCGAACGATCGAGATTCGCGATGGCGGCAAGCAACTGGCATTGGTCGAGATTCCTGCCCGAGTGCAAATCGAACGGAGCTATCCGACTGGCAAGAACGCTGAGGAAACGCTGGCCAAGTTTCGTGAGCTGGCACCTGCTGCCGAATGCGAAGTCAAGGCGGGCAAGATCAGCGTGCGGGGCCGCGTCGAGGATCATGCCCGACTAACGCCGCAGGCCGCGAGCAAATCGCCCCCCAACAAGACTCCGCCGAAACCGGGCATCGATGTCTATTCGTTGACGTTGACCGAGGTGCCGCTCAACAAGGTGCTCGAGGCGTTGTCCGAACGATTGGGGCTGAAGTTCGAATTCGATCGCGAACAATTGCAGCGGGCGGGGATCAAGCTCGATCAACGTGTGTCGCTCAAGGTCGAGCAGCAACCGCTCGAAGCATTGTTGCGGGCAGCCCTCGAACCCGCCGGCCTCGCGTTTCGCTTGCAGGGCAAGACGGTCGAGATCGTCGTGCCGTCGAAGAAACCGTAGTCGCGCAAAAAACAACACCGGAGACGATCGGCGGATCGTCCCCGGCGCGTTTTCTCTCGCGGATCAGCGACTTCGGCGAGTTACCGATTGCGAGAAAATTTCTTGCTGCCCCCGTTGTTATTGCCGCCGCTGCTATTCGAGTTCGAGCGGAAACTCGAGCCCGAGCGATTCAAGCTCGACGACAGATTCTGCGGCTTGAACGACTTGATTTGGCTTGAGCCGTTGTTGCCGTTTTGGAAGTTATTCAGCGGGACGTGCAATTTGCTGGGGATCTGTGGCGGGAGACGAAGCGTCGTGCCCCGCGAGGTCGAGCTGTTGTTGGAACTGTTCGTGTTGCCGTTGAAGCGACCGTTCAAGCCATTGAGTCCGTTGAGGTTCAGCGGCTTATTAACGATCCCCGTATTGTGCGGAACACTGGGCAGGCCGAGTTTATTGCCGCTACCGAGCTTGTTGCCCAAGTTCGGCAGATCGCGAGTCGTCAGGTTGCCACCCAGCTTGATTCCAGGCAGCTTGCCTTTGAGCGTGTCGCTGAGCCGATCTTGAATCGCGGCGTTCAGCACTTGATTCGAGATGATGCCGTTCTTGCCATGATTGATCGCGTCTTTGATCTTGTCATGCACGAAATCATGACCGTGATGTTTGTTGTTCACGTAGTGATGGTGATTGTGGTGATGGCACCACGGCACAGGATGGTAGCAGCCATGGAAGCAGATGATCGGGATCGGGCGAATGCAGACGAAGTGCGTGTGGCACGTAGGCGACAAGACTTCGTGAACCACCACTCGCACCGCTTCCCGTGCGGCCGGGATCGCCACATCGCCGACGCGGGTCGACGCCTGGAACGGAACCACCAAATTCACGAAGTCCGGCGTGCGGGTCACGTTGTTATCGCCCGACGCGATCCAGAAATCGCCGTTGGGGCCGGTCGTCAAACCGGTGATGCGTAGCGGGTTGGTCACGTAGACCGATTGCGGGCCTTGTTCGGTTAGCGTGAAGATCCGGCTCGGGGTGTCGAGCGTGGCAAGATAGATGACGCCGTTACGAATCGTGAACGTTCCCCACCAGTTGCCGCCGAGGTCGGCTTGCCCAATGGTGGCGATCTGCGTCAGCTCACCCTTGGCCAAGTCACAGCGAAAAAGCTGACCATCGGCCAGCGGCTCGCCATTCTGCGGCGTAGCGACCACGCTGAAGTACACCACGTTGACCTCGCCGGTGCAGGCCAGATCGCGAATCTGCCCCTCGATCTCGAACGCTTGGGCCTCAATGCCGCCGTCGAGCAAGTGCATCAACGAGCCATCGACGCCGCTGCAATAAAAAACTTTCCCCTCGGGATCGACGGCCACTTGGGCGATTTTCGGGACCGCACGAGGCCAAGCCGCATTGGGCTGCACATCGCGACGCTGCACGAGCCGTTCGGGTTGACCGGCCGGGGCGAACCACAATTCGCCAGGGAAACGGGCATCATCGGCGAGATACAAATCTTCACCGCGGGCCACGAGCGGCGTGAACGTGGCGATCAGTGCGAGCCACAGAATTGATCGGCGAGGCGCGAGACGTGTGAGCGTGTTCATGATTGGGGTACTCGGCTGCTGCGAGGAGGGGCACGGGCTGAGCGTTTCGTCGAAACACGGTTTTCAACCCGTCTGCCGTGCCATGAGAAAAGCACGGTGCGTTCCACAGCTCCGAGAGATTCCCCTATTTCGCTGCAAGTGCCTGATTTGCAACAGATTATGCGAGTTGCCCTCGATCAGATCGCCCGTGCCCGTCCGTGTCGCGTTGATGACAGATCGCAAGAAACTGCCGTCGAAATGACAACGGCTTTTAACGTTGCATCAGCACGTATAGCAGCACCGGGACCAAAACGATCACGATCCCGAACATGATCCAGATCGAAAGCGGCACCTTACGCTTGTCAGCGGGCGCAAGGGGCTGAGCGGGTGGGGATCGATGGGACGGGACCTCCCGCGGCGGCGAGGTATGCACCGCGCCGTCTTCTACCGGTGCCCACACTGGCGGCCGCGGCGGAGGCGAGGGTTCCGCGAGACCTGCGTGCGGCGGCAGCGATACCGCCTGCAACTGCGGCAGCACCGAAGCGGCCGGTTTCCAGTCGGTCCAACCTTCGCGCCACACCATCGAGTCCGGTGCCACACGCCCCTCGGCGATCCACGAGCGAAACAACGCTCCGTAGGCCGGGCCGAACTGTGTCGTGGAACCGACCGGTGCGATGTACCACTGCAACTGCGGCGCTTCGGCGATCGGGTCGGGCAACGTCGAAGCGATCGGGGCAATCACCGCCGGAGTCACGACCGCCGCAGTGACCTCTTCGATCAATTCCGCCTCAAACGCTGCGGGTTCTGCACCGGGGATCGGCGTGCCGGGAACGGATGACGATCCGTCGGCCGGTGTCGTGGACGAGCCGGTGGTCGACGTGAGCGGGATGTCGAACTTGCCACCGCACGACGGACAGATACCGCGTTTGCCCGCCAAGTGATCCTTGACGTTCATGCGGCGGCCGCAGTGTTGGCAGTTGAAACGGATACCCATGCAGCGATTCTAGCACGCCCCGCGGTGGCTCGGCGACTAACGCTGCTGCCCACGTTAGGTCACGAGCGACAGCGCTCGGACGGTTCCAGTTATGCCAAAGAAAACGGTTATGGCAAGGCCTCGTGACCTCGCCATAACCGAGTTTTCTACGTCCAAATTGAGCGGCTGAGTCGCAACCGCACGCCGCGGTTTCCTTTAGGCGGGTTGCTCGCGGTGCGGAATGTCTTTCACGACCTTCCAGGCGAGGCCGAGCTTCTCCATGGCCAGGATCACCCAGTAGGTCTGATCGAGTTCCCACCACTTGTGCCCGTGCACGGCCATGCGTTGATAGGCGTGATGATTGTTGTGCCAACCTTCGCCAAACGCCATCAAGCCGACCCACCACAGATTGCGGCTGTTGTCGGTCGTGGCATAGTTGCGATAGCCCCACATGTGCGTGGCCGAGTTTACGAACCACGTGATGTGATAGACGTACGTCAACCGCAGGAACATGCCCCAGATGAGCATCGACAGCGCCACTTCGCTATTCCAGAAGTAGTAGCCCGTCCCGTAAATCAGCAGACCAAACGTGATGTGCAGCGGCAGAAACAGCTTGTGCAACGTGACAATGACTCGATCGCGCACCAAATCCGGAGCCCAACGCTCGGTCAGGTCGGCGTATTCCTTCTCGGTCACCTTGGGCGTGAACCAGAACATGTGCGACCACCATGCGCCGTCGTTCGGTGAATGCGGATCGCCCGGTTTGTCGCTCAGAACGTGATGCTTGCGGTGGTTGGCCACCCAGGTGAGTGCCGAGCCCTCGCCCGAAAGTCCACCGATGAGCGCCAGCAACCAACGCACCGGCCGATAAGTCACAAAACTGCCGTGGGTTAGCAAGCGGTGATAGCCGAGCGTCACGCCGACCATGCCGGTCATATACGAGAACACCGCGAACACCACGAGGCCTTGCCAGGTGAACGTGAACGGAGCCGCGAGCGCCAGCACGTGTGCCAAGCCGATCCAGCCGACCGTGTACCAGTCGACGCCATTCTTAAAGGCATTTTCGCGAGCCGATTTCTCGGTCGCGGGTTGCTTTTGTTTTGTGGTCACCGGCGTCAGCGAGGGCTTCTCGTCTACACCGGCGTCGAGTAAACCAGAGTCAGGAGTCACGGTAAACCTAGCCTTTCCCAAAGAAACATTGTCCCCACGCAGGGAATCGTACAGGTCATCGTCTCGGCGTGTGTCACGGCAATGTCGGCCAATTGTAAAAGGTTGGTAACTACCCCCATCCGACGGGCCACAAGTCAGTTTGGGGGGAGTTTGCCGCCCGCGGGTTTCAAGGGTAAAACAAGCTTCCGACGCCTGGCTGGCCCGCCGGTTCCGTCCTCCTCTGTCACCTAACCAACGGCAATCCATATGCCCGACACGCTCGCCGCTCTGGATTACCTTGCCGAGAAAAAGCCGCATCCGCTGGTGCCGATCATCGTCGTTTCGGGCGACGAACCGTTTCTCAAACGGCTCGTGTTGCAACGCTTGCGGGCCGAGTTGCTGCCGGACGACGAAGCTGACTTTTCACTGGCCCAACTCGATGGGGATGAGTGCGAATGGCGCGACGTGAACGACGAGCTATCGACCGTCGCTTTGTTCGGTGGTGGACAACGGATCGTTATTGTCCGCGATGCCGACGACTTTGTCTCGAAGCATCGCGGGCAGCTCGAAGACTTCGTCGCCAAACCGAAGTCGACCGGCATGTTGATTCTCGACGTGACCAGTTGGCCGAGCAACACGCGGTTGTACAAGGCGGTGAACACGACCGGGCAAACGATCGACTGCGGCACGCCCAAGGAACCGACCATTATCAAATGGGCCACGCAATGGGCGAAGACCGAGTATCAAGCCAAGCTCGATCGTCCCGCGGCAGAACAATTGTTGTCGATCATCGGCCCGCAATTGGGACGCATCGATCAGGAACTCGCCAAGTTGGCCGCACGCGTCGGCCCCGATGGTTCCATCTCGGCCGACTTGGTCGACGACATGGTCGGCGGTTGGCGGGCCAAACAGACCTGGGACATGCTCGACGCCGCGCTCGCGGGCAACGCCCGTGAAGCGCTCACGCAACTCGACAAACTCATTCTCTCCGGCGAAGACCCGATCGGGCTGTTGGCACAAATGAGCGGAAGCATGCGGCGATTGGCAGCCGCGGCGCGGTTGTATGAGCAGGGCGAGCGAACCGGGCGGCGGACCTCATTGCGTCAAGCTCTCGAAACCGTCGGCGTCAAAGGCTTCGTGTTGGGCAAGACCGAAGAGCAACTGAAGCAAGTCGGCCGTCAACGAGCCACGCAGCTCTATCGGTGGTTGATCGACACCGATCTCGCACTCAAAGGCACCGCATCCCAAAAGCATCGGGCTCGGTTCATGATGGAGCAATTGGTCTGCAAGCTATCGACAACCGCCGATCCGCGCAAGGCCAAGTAGCCTGGCCCTGCCGAATCGTTACAAGCACTTCTTTCGGCAGCCGTTAGTCCGTAAAGCTCGGCACTCCCCCGGCCATTTCAGGGCGCTAGAATCAAGGAGTGTCGGCGATGCTTGGTGCAGTCGATTTAACAACGTGAGGTGTATCGTGCGAACTCTGGTCACCGGTGCCACAGGGTTTGTTGGTAAGCGGTTGCTCGAGCAGTTGGAGCGACCTGTCGTGCTGTCGCGGAATGTCGAGCAAGCCCGACGGGCGTTGCCTGGCGCGACGGTGTTTCCGTGGGATCCGATGCGTGGTCCGCCTCCCCGAGAAGCATTTGACGATGTCGAGGCGGTGATCCATCTTGCCGGCGATCCGGTGGCCGAGGGACGCTGGAACGACGCGAAGAAGAAGCGGATCCGCGACAGCCGGACGATCGGAACGAAGAACTTTGTCGATGGCATTCGCTCGGCCGCGAAACCACCAGCGGTGTTGGTCTCGGCTTCGGCCGTGGGTTACTACGGCAACCGGGGTGACGAGGTGCTCGACGAACGGGCTCAACCCACAAATGACTTTCTGGCGGACGTGTGTGTCGAGTGGGAAGCGGCCGCGCATGAGGCCGAGTCGCTGGGGGTGAGAGTCGTGAATCCGCGGATCGGCATCGTGCTGGGTCCCGGCGGTGGAGCGCTGAGCAAGATGCTGCTGCCGTTCAAACTCGGCATGGGAGGGCGATTGGGCGACGGTCGTCAGTGGATGCCGTGGGTGCATCTCGACGACCTCGTACAACTCATCCTATATGCGATGCGTACGCCCCAACTACGTGGTCCGGTCAATGCCGTCGCTCCGAATCCGGTCACCAATCGTGATTTCACGGCGGTGCTAGCCAAGGTCTTGCATCGGCCCGCGATCCTTCCGGTGCCGGCGTTCGGGCTGCGGCTCGCGGTCGGCGAGTTTGCCGAGATCCTGCTCGCTTCACAACGTGTCGTGCCGCGAGCTGCCGAGCAAGCGGGCTACACGTTCCGCTACCCGGAACTGAAGCCGGCACTTGAGGCGATCTTGCGCGGAGACCGATCATGACCCGTCGCTATTGTCTGGAACGGGCGCAACTCGTGCCTCGACCGCTCGACGAAACCTTCTCATTTTTCGCCGCGGCCGAGAATCTCGAAACCATCACGCCCGACTTCTTGTGCTTTCAAATCACGACGCCGCTGCCGATCGCGATGCACGCCGGTACGTTGATCGACTATCGCTTGCGGCTGTTCGGAGTGCCGTTCAATTGGACCACACGGATCGAGTCGTTCGAGCCGAACGTGCGATTTGTCGACACTCAACTACGCGGACCGTATCGCTACTGGCATCACCTGCACGAGTTTTACGAGGTCGAGCAGGGGACGCTGATCGTCGATCGCGTTCACTATGAAATGCCGTTCGGCGTCATTGGCCGACTGACGCGGTGGCTGAACGTGCGAGAAACCCTCGACACGATTTTCGACTATCGCCGCGAGCGGATTGCGGTGTTGCTTGGCGCTGTCGAACAGGATCAAGCGGTCAGCTTGCCGGTGTGAGTCGCCATGAGAGCGTGACCGGCTCGCCGCGTAAAGGACCGTCGGTGTAGCGGCCCGGGGCGACACGCTGCCCCGGAACCGAATAAGAAGCCGCCGCGACGCGCAACGGCCAGGGGCTCAAGTGGATACATTCGGTGGTTTGCGGCGTGAGTTGCACACTCGTCGGTTCCACGCCCGAGAGCTGCTCGGGTTTCCGTCGCTCGGCGCAACAGAACCACAAGCTGAGCGCGTCAAAGAACTGGAGCCATCGCAGGCAGTTTTCGGCGACAGCCAGTGCATTCCGACGCGGATCGCGCAGCTGCCACTCGCGAAACCAGCCGATGCGATCCGTGTCTTGCCGACGCAGAAACTCCGTTGCGAGCGACGACTGCGGATGATCGGTGCGTTGCCACGCATTCGCGTGACGCAGCAGAGCCGAGAAGTGCCCCGCCACGAGCCAACCGGCCAATGGTCCCACGCCGCGACACGTGTCGATCGAGCGCTGCCAAATCCCGAGCGCCTGATCGAGCGGCATCTCGGTGAACTGCAACGGTCGTCCCGACGCGGGATGAACACGCGGCGCGGCTTCCCATTCGCGCCAGCCATCGTCGTGATGATCGATGGTTGCGAGCAACTCGTTGTTCACCTCGGGCCACACGACCAGCGGGCGGCTCCAATCGCGGGCCAACTCACCTGCCAGCCGAGCGTGGTCTACCTGCGAGATAAAAATCCACGCCGGACCGAGGACCGGATCAACGATTTCACGACGGATCATGACAGGCCGAGTGCGAGAACGATGGGCGCGACATTGCGAAGACGAACTAACTCTATTGTCGTGCCGTCCTTTGTCGCACGTCAACCTGCCGCGCTCATAACGCTTATCGTGTCAGCTTCGGCACAGCCGCGGTCGTGTTCGGCTCGAAGAACTCGATGCTCTCGGCAATCGCTCCGTCGTTTTCAGCCAGCCGAGCGACCTGTTCGTCTTCGATCGTGAACGCCAGCACTGCTTGGTGACCTTCGCGGTCGGCGACGAGATAATAGTTCCACTGAATCGGCAACTCGGCGACTTTGCCGACGGCCACGACGCGATACACGATGTGCCCCTGCTGCGTGGTCCCTTCCGAAGCGGTCACGAACTGCGCGAACTTGTCGCCGAGCGCCTGCTGAATGTCTTGCTGGAACTTGTCGAGCGCCACGTGCTTGCCTGGGGCGACCTTGCCGAGCGTCGAAATGTTGCACTGCGCGACCAGATGCCCTTGATCGACCAGACGCAGCACGACCGACTCGGGATTGTCCGACATCACATGCCAGCGGCGATCGTGTAGCAATGAAAAGCCGCCCCGCACCGAACGATACTCGAGTGCCGTGAAGGCTTGACCGGGATTCCAGATGCCGTTCTTGACGGTCTCGTCGTTCAATTCGACCGGTGTTTCCGCGGGCTCGATCGTCATCTGCAACCGCGACGTGACATTGGCGCCTGGCCCGACGTGGCCGATCGAACGTTGTTCTTCGATCATCAGGGCGAGCCACGTGATGCGTCCCACACGGCTGTCGAACTTGTAACGAGCTTGCAACTGCATGTCGGTCGCCACGCCATGAATACCGCCGCTGACGGTCCCCGCGAGTTCAAAGCGAGCCACCGTCCCGTCGGACTCCTTGAGTTCGCTGAACACCTCGCTGGCGTTGACCGCGTCGATCACCAGTAGCTGTGCAAGTAACTCGTTGGCATGCTGCCAGCGATCACCGATCTTGAGTTCGCGATGGGGGAGCAGGCGATCGACAATGGCGCTGTTGGCCGGCACTTCGATCAGATCGAGTTCGTCCCGGGTCAGGGCCCCCTCGGGACTGAAAAGCTGGGTTTCCTGACCGCTGGCAGAGATGCCAATCAATTTGCGATCGCTGCGGAGTGCGGGCTTGTTGACCGACTTCTCGATTTTGATCACCGCATCGGCCAAGTCATAACGCCGCGCGGTCAGTACGGCCGACTGCTGATCGTCGGCCTGAAGCAATCGCTCTACATACCCCATTCTGCCGACAACGCTCATCTTCAGCGTTTTCGGCTTGCCCTCATCTTTCAGATTCAGATCGCCACCAACTTCGAGCAGGACATCGACCTTCGCCGCCTCACCGACTTGCGGCTTAGCTGTGGCGAAGATCGCCCCGGCAGCCTGGGCAGGACGGGCAAATGCCAAACTGACACCGAGCAGTGGCAGAGATTGAATCAACGTGCGCCGTGAAATCGCAGCCATAATAACCGTCGCTGGTGGGTAGGAACCCCAGTGGGGCTTTAGATGGACAGACGGGACAACGGTTAAATCGGAAGTTTGTTGTGACCAATTGCAATGATTTGGCATCGAATAGCGATTAGAACGGTAGTCCGCCACTGGCTAACGCCTTTGGCGCGCTAGTTGCACTGTCCAGCGAGCGCAAGTCGTTATTGACAGGCGGCTTGAGGCTCCTTGCGAAGCAAGCGGCGAATACCCCTCGCGGTGGACCGGCCAATCGGTCCGATGGATGGATTCGTCGCAAAACTCGCGTCAAAGTCGGAAAAAATGTTGCAAATTTTCAACGATTCTGCAGAACAGAGGACAGTTGGAAGCGTATTAGTAAACAGCTTGTCTAAGTTCAGGATTGGTCACGGGGGCCGATCCGAGCTCCGACCCCCTCGGAGCGTTTGATTCATGGAACCTTCCCTCGTCGGCGCGTGTCTGTGCGTACGAACGAATCGTCGCCGCCAGCACGATGCTGAGGTTTAAGTTGGCAGTCGACCCGGGGGCCGATTGCGACTTAAGAGCAAGCTCCGCTTGGAAAGCGGCACAACACGGTCCAGCCGGGCGTCTAGCCACGCAGGGAATCCGGCTCGATCATGGGAGGTGACAGCTATGCACAAGGATTATCTGAACTCGGCTCTGCGGCAACTCCGCGACTCGCAGGTGCGTTACGCCCCGCGCGACAAGAAGATCGACCAAGCAAACCGCGCCGAAAAGTTACTCGGCGAGATCGATCCTGGCCGCACTTACAGCTACGAATATCTCGTCCACCGGATCACGGATTTCCGTCCCGACGTGGCCCCCGCGGTCAAAGTGACCGGTGCCGAAGCGCTGCACGACTTGCTGTGCTTCGTCGAGGATGTTTCGGACGCTGCCGAACTACCGGCCGAAGCGGCGGGCGAGCCCGTCATGACGGTCGACGACCTGAGCAAGAATTTCGACGTCTCGACCAAGACGATTCAGCGCTGGCGTCAGCAAGGGCTGGTCAGCCGGCGCTTCGTGTTCGACGGTCGCAAACGCGTTGGGTTTCTCAAGAGTTCGGTAGATCGATTCGTGGCGCACAACGGCGAGAAGATTGCCCGTGGCAGTCGCTTCAGCCAGATGAACGACGAAGAGCGCTCGCAGATCATCGAGCGTGCTCGCCGGCTGGCGCAAATGGGTGCCTGCCCTTCGGAGGTTGCTCGTCGCTTGGCCGAGTACACCGGTCGCAGCGTCGAGACGATCCGTTACACCATCAAGCAGTTCGACGCCGATCACGCCGATATCGCCATTTTCCCCGATGCCACCACGCACCTGAATGACGAGGCCAAGCGAAAGCTGTTCCAGTCGTTCCGCCGCGGTGTGAGCGTCGAGACCTTGGCGCGGAAGTTCGGTCGGACCCGGGCGAGCGTGTATCGGGTGGTCAACGAGATGCGAGCCAAGAAGATTCTTGAGCTGCCGCTCGATTACATGGACAACCCGTCGTTCCATCGGGCCGATGCCGACAAGGTGATCTTGGCCGACGAGATTCAGTTCGAGTCGACGACCAAGAAGGCGCGTGTCCCGGCCGGCTTGCCACCTTACCTGGCCAGCCTGTACGAGACGCCGCTGTTGACCCGTGAGCAAGAGGCAAGCTTGTTCCGCAAGCTTAACTACCTCAAGTTCAAGGCGGCAAAGCTGCGTGAGGGTCTCGATCC
>JAEUIL010000192.1 GCA_016794255.1 Planctomycetaceae bacterium
GACCTCTTGGCCGATCGCACTCTTGACGAGCGCGGGACCGGCGAGATACAGGCCCGAGCCTTCGGTCATGAGCAACTTGTCGCACAGCACGGGCAGATACCCGCCCCCCGCCACGCAGTTGCCCATGATCGCAGCGATCTGGCCGAGCCCCGCCGCGGAAATGACTGCGTTGTTGCGAAAGATGCGTCCGAAATCATCCTCGTCAGGAAACACATCTTCTTGCAGCGGCAGAAACACGCCGGCCGAGTCGACGAGATAGACCAAGGGGAGCCGGTTTTGAAACGCGATCTTCTGCGCTCGCAGGACTTTCTTCGTGGTGGCGGGGAAGAAGGCACCGGCCTTCACCGTGGCGTCGTTGGCGATGAGCATATGTCGCCGCCCTGCGATGGTTCCCAGCCCACACACGACGCCAGCCGCCGGAGCGCCGCCATAATCTTGATACATGCCCCAGGCCGACCACAGGCCGACTTCCACGAACCGGCTGTCGGGATCAATCAGCCGCGTGATCCGTTCTCGGGCGGTCAAACGCCCTTTGGCATGTTGCCGTTCGATCGCTTGCAGACCGCCGCCGAGCGCGATCTTTTGTTCGTCGTCGTGCAGCCGTTGAGTCAAAACTTGCAGCGGATTGTCGGCCATGGATGCGTCGCCAAGCAGATGGGGAAACCAAGCGTCGAACTGCTCGCAATTGTTTCCGATTGACCTACGACAGTCCAGTCAAACCGGCCAGGCGTGTGACTTACGCCGCGTCGCGGATCTCGTGCAGTCGCGAATAGAAGTCGCAACGACGGAGCAGATCGTCGTGCGTGCCGACGTCGATGATGTGGCCGTGATCCATGACCACCACGCGATCGGCCAGCGATAGAGCGCCGAGGCGATGCGTGATAATGAGCGTGGTGCGATCGCGCCGGAACTCGTCGAGCACCTTGTGAATGAGCTGTTCGCTCTCAAGATCGACCTGGCTCGTGGCTTCGTCGAGAATCAAAATCGCCGGGTCGCGCAAGATCGCCCGAGCCAAGGCGATCCGCTGACGTTGTCCGCCTGAGAGCATCGCGCCGCGAGCGCCGACTTGGGTTTGATAGCCACGCTCGAGCTTCTCTTCGATGAACCGATGGGCGTGGGCACGTTCGGCCGCGCTCAGGATCTGCTCGCGGGTCGCTTGCGGCGAGCCGTAGCGGATGTTGTTGTAGACCGTGTCATCGAAGAGGAGCGTTTCTTGATTCACGAGGCCGATCTGCTCGCGCAGGTCACGCAGACGCACATCGCGCAGATCGACGCCATCGAGCGTCACCGCGCCTGAGATCGGGTCGTAGAACCGCGGCACGAGATTGGCCAGCGTCGACTTGCCGCAGCCGTTGGGACCGACGATTGCCACGGTCTCGCCGAACGGAATACGCAACTTGACGTCGCACAACACCGGCTGCGACGGCGTGTAGTGGAACCCGACGTTCTCGAAACACAGCTCACGGGTATGGCGGGGCAGATTGCGCGGCTGGGGCGGATCGACGATCGTCGGCTCGCGGTCGATCAACTCGAACACGCGATCGGCGGCGGCAGCACCGCGTTGGATACGGCTGAACACTTCCGACAACTTTCGAGCGGGATCGGCGAGGCCGGCGAGCATGCCATAGAACAGAAACAGCATGCCGATCGACATCTCTTCGGTGCAGAGCTGGATGCCGAACATGCTGGTGCGTTCTTTAATCACGAGATACGCACCGGCCGTCAGGGCAAGGGCGGTCGTCGTGACGCCGATGACTTCGGTGAGCGGTCGCGTCAGCGCGTCGTATTGAGCAATGCGCCACGAGCGGAGAAAGAACTTGCGGCTCGTGCGGCGGAACCGACGCTTTTCGGTCGGCTCCATGGTAAAGGCTTTGACGACCTTGATCCCCTGCAAGGTTTCTTCGAGCGTGGCGTACATCTCGCTCATCTCTTCCATCGCCCGGCGATTGGCCCGTTTGAGCGACTTGGCGAGCCAGCGAATGGCGTAGGCCGCCACGGGTGCAAGGATCAGCGAGACCAACAGCAACCGCCAACTAATTAGCGCCGCACCGACGAGGCACGACAGCATTTTGAGCGGTTCGCGGACGAGTTTGCCGAGCAGTTCGTTGAGGCCCGCGGCGACGCTTTCGATATCGTTGGTAAACCGATTGGTGAGATCGGCGGTCCCTTCGTTGGTAAAGGTCGCCAGGTCCATGCGCAGCGTGCGGCGATAAAACTCTTGCCGCAGTTCAAGCGTGGTGAGCAGCGACAGCCGGCTGACCAGCACGCTATGCGCGATCATGAAGACGCATTTGAACATCGTGCCGACGAGCAGAATCACCACCACGATGGTCAAGCATTGAAACGCGCTGTCGGGCAGATACGGATCGATGACCCGTTCTTTGAGCCACAAGTGCCACTCGAGCGCCCGTTCGGCGGCGGCTGCTTCGCGATGTTTGCTCTTGGCGGCGGCGAGGTCGCCCAAGGTTTCGAGCTCGGCCGACTCGTTCGCAGAGGTCTCGGCAGTCGTGCGGCGGACGGCAATTTGCTCATCGTTCCAATCGTGAAACGACTTGCGTTCGAACGCGATCTGCACGACGGGATAGATCGCCGTGATGTTACCGCCCCACAGGACCGCGATGCCCAAGGCGCAGACAACGGACCAGGCAAAGGTAAAGCGATGGCCGAGGGCTAACTTCAGAGCCCGCCAGAATCCATTCATCGAGTCATCCTTGACGCAATCGGTGCTGTCGCCGAGTTGTAGCAGAAGCCGAGCGGGTGACCAAGGTCAGGGGCGAGGGGGTGCTAGCACTCTTTGATCGCTAAGGGAGGACCTTGATTGGACTGACGGGTTGGCCGATACTAATCCAGGACCTTGGATGCGATCACCGAAAGGCGGCGAGATGTTTTCGATTTTTGATCGACCGCAGCGATTGTGCGATGGATTGTCGCGCCGGGAATGGCTGCGCGTGGGGGGAGTGGGACTGGGTGGGCTCACGTTGCCGACGCTCTTGGCTCGTCGCGCCGTGGCGAGCGATCGCCAGCCCGCACCCCGAGCCAAGTCGGTGATCGTGCTGTTCAACAGTGGCGGCATTCCGCACCATGAAACGTGGGATCCCAAGCCCGAGGCGCCGGCGGAAGTGCGGGGGCCTTTCGGCTCGATCGCGACCCGCACCCCTGGGTTGCTCGCCGGGTCGTTGATGCCCAAGACCGCACAGTTGACCGACAAGATCGCCGTGATTCGCACGATGGTGACGGGCGACAACTCACACTCGACCAGCGGTTACCAGATGCTGACCGGCGTGCCGCACATTCCGCTCAGCCGCGAGAACTCGGTTCCCGCCAAGCCCAACGATGCGCCGTCGCTCAACGCCCTCGTGCAAACCTTGCGTCCGCCGCGGGGTGGTCTGCCGGCCTCGGTGATGATGCCGCGGCGTTTGGCGAACTTCGACGGCTTGTACCCGTGGCCCGGCGCGGATGCCGGCGTGTTGGGACACAAGTTCGATCCTTGGCTCATGGAATGCGACCCCGCAGCGGCTGACTTTGCAGCCCCGGGGTGTGCGCTGCCCGAGGACGTCGCTCCGCTGCGCGTTACCAATCGGCTGTCGCTGCTCGATCAGATCGACCAGCATCT
>JAEUIL010000205.1 GCA_016794255.1 Planctomycetaceae bacterium
GACTTGGGTTTGCAACTCGGTTGCTACGGCAATTCCGACGCCAAGACTCCGCATCTCGATCGCTTAGCCGCCGAGGGAACTCGTTTCACCCGCGCCTATTGCACCACGGCCAGCTGCAGCGCAAGCCGCTCGGTGATCCTCACCGGTCAATACAACCACGCCATCGCCCACTATGGCCATGCTCACGGCGAAGGGCACTTCAGTACCTTTGCCAACGTTCGCACGTTGCCCGTGATCCTCAAAGAGGCGGGCTATCGCACTTGTTCGATCGGCAAATATCACGTCGAGCCCGAGGCGACGTATCACTTCGATCAATACGCCAACGATGGCCCCGCCAAAGACACGCACAACCCCGTGGGCATGGCCCAGAACTTGAAGCGATTCATCGTCGAGGGTGGCGAGCAGCCGTTCTTCGTCTACTTCTGCGGCACCGACGCCCACCGCGCGGGCAAGGGCTTTGCCAACGACAAGCACCGCGAAGGCGTCACCTCGCTCAAGTATGATCCGGCCAAGATCACGTTGCCCGCCTGGCTGCCCGACTTGCCCGAAGTGCGTCAGGAATGGGCCGAGTATCTCGAAGCGGTCAATCGTTGGGATCAAGGTGTCGGCGCGGTGGTCCAAGCCTTGACCGACACGGGCCACATGGACGACACGTTGATCCTCACGCTCAGCGACAACGGGCCACCATTCCCGGGCGCGAAGACCACCACCTACGAGCCAGGCATCAAACTGCCGCTGATCGTGCGTCATCCGCAACAACAGCAGCGTGGCGTGGTCAGCGACGCTGGTGTGAATTGGACCGATCTCGCGCCGACGATTCTCGACTTCGCCGGAGTTAAGGCTCCCGGTGGTCGCGCAGCCAAGAACGGCAAGGTGACCGGCGGGATGCATGGTCGGTCGTTCCTGCCGGCTCTCGAACAAACGCACGTGACCGATCGCGACGAGGTGTACTTCTCGCACACCTTCCACGAGGTCACGATGTACTACCCGATGCGCGGCGTCGTGACAGGCCGGTACAAGTACATCTTCAACGTCGCCGCTCCGCTGCCGTATCCGTTCGCCTCGGACCTCTACGCCTCGCGTACTTGGCAGGCTGTGTTGGCCGGCGGAGTCAAGCAATACGGTCAACGCTCGACCGCGGCGTACTTGCATCGCGCCCAGCACGAATTGTACGACTTGCAAGCCGACCCGCACGAGACCCGCAACTTGGCCGGCGACTCGCAACATGCCGAGACGTTGCGAGCGTTCCAGACCAAGGTGCAAAAGTTCCAGCAACAGACGAACGATCCTTGGTTCTCGAAGTGGACTTACGAGTAGCCATAGTATCCATCACGCTCCGCGTGATGCGCCCTGGAACCGACTCTGCGCTCAATCACTTGACCATAGAGCGTCATTTAATCTTCATCATCACGCGGAGCGTGATGGATACTCTGTTTAGAGTCGTTCCACTTGCGTGGCGCGAACGACGATCTCGATCTGACGAAAGCGTTGTTCCAACTCTTGGCGATACTTGCCCCACCAGACTCGATCCAACTCGGCGCACATCACTTCAAATACGACAATCTCATCATGGCTGACCTTCGAGTCGGCCTTCCACGCCCCCAGGGCCGGTGAGCGAAAGTAGGCCGTGATCCCGCCGAAGGCGTCGGTCAGTTCGTTACGCACTCGATCAAACTCGATCTGCGTGAATGGATACTTGTCGTTGTCGTAAAGTGGCAGCAGCACTTGGACCAAATACATCGCAACCTCGCCTTTCGTACCTTATCACAATTCTACGAACATCATCCGATCGGCGGCGTCACGCGCCTTGAGCACGACCTCGGTCATGCGCAAACTGTCCTCGGCCGTGATCACCTGCGGACGATCTTCGCGTATCGCCCGGACGAAACTCGTGAAAAAGTCCTCGACCGGTGCGGCGACCACTTCTCGCGGTGGTTCGTCGGGCGTGATCAACTGAAGATCGTTGAAATCAGAGCGGATCTCGATCACTCCGGCGCTGCCGGCAATTCGCAAGCGATCATCACCATGCGTCGGAGCGGCGGCCGGGCGGAGATAATCGAGCCGAGCCGACGCGATGACTCCGCCGGTCATGCGAGCCAGCACCGTCGCCGTATCCTCGGTCTCGCCAAAGTACGGCGTCCCCAAGTTGCCGTGTAACGCGGCGACATGCGTGTACTCCAGGCCGGTGGTCCAGCGGATCAAATCGAGCGAGTGAATCCCGATGTACGGGATGGTCCCGCCGAGAGTCGCGCGGTGTTTCATCCACTCGGGCCGTTCCCCGACGCGATACGATTTCTGAGCCGTGACCTGACACACCTTGCCGATCGCACCGGACTGCACGAGCTTGCGCACCGCCGCGTACTTCGGCTCGTGCCGCATCGTGAGCAACATCGTGAGTCGGCTCTGCGACTTCGCTAGCGCCGTGCGGACGCGCTCCAGATCGGCGAGTGTCGTCGTGAGCGGTTTCTCGGCGATGATATGAATGTTGCGCTCGGCCAGGGCCACGATCTGATCGGCGCGGGTGTC
>JAEUIL010000208.1 GCA_016794255.1 Planctomycetaceae bacterium
TACCCGGCTCGCTCAAGCCCAGCAGCGTGTGCTTGAATTGATCGACCAGATGGGTTCGGACGACGTGGCGATGGTCATCAGCTTTGCGGACACCTCGCAGGTCGCGCAGTCCTTTACCCACAATCGGCAAGAGCTGCGGCGCGCCGTCGAACAATTGCGCGTTACCGATCGTCCCACCTCGATTATCGAAGCGCTGCGAGCCGCGGCGGGCCTTGCCAATCCGGGCCGATCGTCGCAGGACGCAACCGACATTCAAGTGGCCGATGCTTTGCCCGCCAAACTTTTTGTGCTGAGCGACGGCAAGTTTCCCGACGTGAGCGAGTTTTCGTTGGGCAACCTGGAACCGACGTTCCTGTCGATCGGCGATGCCGACAGCGGCAACGTGGCGCTCACCGCGCTCGGCGTGAGTCGTCGCGAAAATCGACCTGAGCAACGACAAGTCTTCGCGCGGATCGAGAATCTTGCCAAGACGCCGTTCCGCGGTGAGTTGACGCTCTCGCAAGAAGCCAATCTGCTCGATGCTCAGGCGATCGAACTCGAGCCCGACGCTGGCCGGGGAATTACGTTTGACTTACCCGACGAGCTGCGTGGGTCGATTGAACTGAAATTGACCACCCGTGAAGGGATCAATCAGCTCGCCCTCGACGATCGCGCGTTTCTGGCGCTCGACGAGCCCCGCCGCGCGTCGGTATTGGTCGTAACTCCCGGCAACGAACCGTTGCAGGTGGCGCTGAGCACGTTGCGAACGAATGAATTGGCCGACGTGCGATTCGAAAAGACCGAGTATCTGGCAAACGCCGCATATCGTACGCTGGCCAGTTCCGGGCGGCTAGACTTAGTTGTCTTCGATCGTTGTGCTCCGGCCGAAATGCCTCAGGCCAACACGTGGTTCATCGGCGCCATGCCTCCCGGCAGTGCTTGGAACAAACAGGATAAGGCCGTCGCGCCGCAAATCCTGGATGCCGACACCAGTCACCCGTTGATGCAGCTCGTCGAAATGAGCGATGTGTTGATCGCCGAAGCGACACCGCTCGTCCCTCCCAAGCCGCAACGAGTTTTGCTTGAAAGCACGGCCGGCACGCTGCTAGCGATCGCGCCGCGCGAAGCGTTTGAAGATGTCGTGCAGGGCTTTGAGCTCGTTGGCAACGACTCGATCGGCACGAATTGGCCCGTGCGGCTCAGTTTTCCCGTGTTTGTCATGAACGTTCTCGAGTATTTCGGCCCGAGCCGCGAGCAGCGCGCCGTCGAGAACGTGCGTCCTGGGGCGGTCGTGGCTCTGCCGGTCGAAGCCGAGACCGAGCGGGTCGTCGTGACCAATCCAGCGGGCGAGCGCACCGAACTCGTGCGCGACCGGCGCGATCAACTTCATTACTCGCTCACCGATCGGATCGGCGTCTATCGCATCGAGTCCGGCGATCAACAGCGGCAGTTTGCCGTGAACCTGCTCGACCCCGCGGAGAGCGACATCCGTCCCCGGGCCGAAAAATCGATCCAACTCGGCTACACGAAAGTTGTTGGCGAGCAGAAATGGCAGGCCGGTCGCCGGGAGTTATGGAAATGGCTGGCGTCGGCCGCTCTGGTGCTCGTAGTTATTGAGTGGTACGTCTACAATCAGCGGCTGAATTATTGATCGGCCACTCGTCGCCTCCCCTCTACTCAGAGAGCGCGTTGCGGTAAGATGTCCGACAAGGTCGCCCGCCTGTTCGCGACCCGAGTATCTACGAAGTTTGAGTATGATCAGGAGGATGCATGCCCACCCAGAGCCCCTCGTCGTCGCGAACTCCCACGCCCGGGCATCCAAAATCTCCGCGTCCGTCTGCACGTCTGTTCCGCCGCTTGGTCGAGTCGAAGCTCATCGGTCGGCTGAGCTACGAGGATTACCGGGAAAAAGTTCGCGCGGCTTACAGTGGCCCGAAGGGGGCGTTGCTCGTCGCCAGCAGTTTCATTTCGCTGCACGCACCGTTGGGCGAACGTCTGTTTCACTCGCAGAAGTTCAACTTGAGTGGCGTACGTAACGTGCTCGATGTCGGCTGCGGCGCGGGTCAAATCGTCAAACACTTGCTCAAGCATGGCGATCCCGAGATTCGCGTCACTTGCGTCGATATCTCGACCCAAATGTTGAGGCGTGCTCGGCAACGGATTCACGATCAGCGTCCCACTTGGGCCACGGCCGACGTCACGCAGCTGCCCTTTGCCGATGAATCGTTCGACGCCGTTACCTGCGGCTATGTGCTCGAGCATTTGCCGGACATCCGCGACGGGCTCGGCGAGTTGTCGCGCGTCCTCGTTCCTGGCGGTCGCATGTTGCTGCTGATTACCGAGGACAACTTCTTCGGCAGTTGGAACAGCCGGCTCTGGCATTGTCGGACCCATAATCGTCACGAACTGCGCGAGACGTGCCAACAGCTCGGATTGATTTGGAAGCAAGAGCTGTGGTTCACGAAAATGCACGAGATGTTCAAAGCCGGCGGAATCTGCGTGGAAGTGCAGAAGCCGGCGGGAAAGAGTGGTTAGTTGTTGGTGATTAGTGGTTGGTAAGGCATGATTCCTGTCTAACCACCAGCCACTAACCACCAATCACAAGTATTCAAGGGATTGATCATGGCAAAGAAAGTCGAAACCAAGGTCACGTTGACCTCGAAAGATAAGAAGACGCTCGGCTCGCTCAAGAACTTGGCCGATGAGGTCGTGTCGTCGGCCGATCGCGGTCGTGCGCCGCATCTCGACGTGCCAAGCCGGTCGCTCTCGAACGTCAAATTTAACAAGAGCAAACGCTTCATCGAGATGGGCTCGGGCACCAACCGCCGCGAGCTCTTCAATCTGGCCCAGGCTAAGGCCTATATGCAGACGCTGCTAGTCGGCAGTGGTTGCAAGCGACTCGTCGAACAGGGCAAAACGACGAGCTTGCGGGGTCTGTATTACATGCTCAAGCACACGATCGAAGGGACGAAGGAAGAAACGTTCGACGAACAGGGTGAGTCGGACACCGTGATCGAAGACGTCGAGGTCACGCTCAACGCGATGCGTGAAGAGTTACACCTGTACGCCAAGAACGCTGGCGCGATGGTGGGACCGATCACGATCGTCGACAGTGGCGATGAAATCGACTGCTCCCGCATGGGTTCCGGTGGTTACAGCATCCCATCGATCTGCGAACCAGAGATCGTGCAGTTCAAGAAGTCGACTGCTCAGTTCATTCTGCATGTCGAAAAGGACACGGTTTGGCGCCGCTTCAACGAGGACAAGTTCTGGGTCGAGCACAAATGCATTTTGACCCACGGTGGCGGGCAACCCCCGCGCGGTGTGCGTCGCTTGCTGAATCGCATGCACCACGAGCTGAAGCTGCCTGTGTTCTGCTTGCTCGATAACGATCCGTGGGGGTACTACATCTACAGCGTGCTCAAGCAGGGTTCGATTAACCTGGCATACGAGTCGGCCCGGATGGCGATTCCGGATTGCCGGTACATCGGACTGCGGAGTAAGGATTTTGAGCGTTGTAAGCTCAGTAATAGCGTCAAAATCAATCTGAACGACCAGGACATCAAACGCGCCAAACAAATCGCGGAGTATCCTTGGTTCAAGGATAAGAAGGCGTGGCAGAAAGAAATCGACATGATGCTCGACAACGGGTTCAAGCTCGAAGTCGAGTCTCTGATCAGTAAAGACATCAGTTACGTGACGGAAGAATACGTGCCGGCGCGACTGCGCGAAAAGGATTGGCTCGATTAGTTCGCCGTCTTGAGCAAGTCGCTCGAGCCCCGAGTGTCACGCCGTTTTCGCTCCGCTAGTCCGGCGCCGATCCCCATGTCGCAACTTTCCGCTCCCGGTTTGCGTCCGCATGTGCTGGCGATCAAGCAGCAACTGGCCGAGGGTCGCGCCAAATTGCAGGCACGGCACGAAAAGGGGTCGCCGGGAGTGCAAGTCTGCCGGGCTCAAACGGAATTGTTCGACACGATCGTCAATGCATTGTTCGAGCAGAATCTGGCCGACCTCAACGACACCGGCCCCGACGGTCTGCGTAAGCATGTCGCACTCATTCCGCATGGCGGCTACGGTCGCGGCGATGTCGCTCCGTTCTCGGACGTCGATCTGATGATCCTGCACACGCCCGACTCGTTGTCGCGCGTGGCACCGTTGGCAGAACGACTGGTGCGTGACGTGTACGACGTGGGACTCGTCTTGGGGCAAAGCGTTCGCACCGTCCGCGATGCTTGCCAGCTTGCGCACGCGGACGCCACGATTTGCACGACGCTCGTCGAGTCGCGGTATCTCACCGGCAACGTCGAACTGTACGACACGTTTGTCACGCGCTTTCGCCGCGAGGCGCAACGCAATCGCAAGTCGTTGCTCGCGGCCATCGAAAAAGCCCGGGCCGAAGAACGCACGCAGTTCGGCGACTCGGTCTATCTGCTCGAGCCGAACGTCAAACGCTCGCCCGGCACGCTCCGCGGCATTCAGTTGCTGCGTTGGATCGGGTTCGTCTGCTACGGCGCGGCCGACCCCGACACACTGCGATTACAAGGGCAGCTGTCGCGCGAAGACTACGACACCTTGCAGCAGACACGCGAGTTTTTGCTGCGGATGCGCAACGAAATGCACTACCACGCGGGCAAGGCCAACGACCAGCTCGATCGCGGCGAGCAATTGCGGCTCAGCAAGCTGTACGGCTACGAAGACCGCGACGGCATGCTCGCGGTCGAGCAGTTCATGAAGCATTATTTTCTTCGTACGCAAGCCGTGCAGGGAATCGTCGGCCGCTTTCGCGACGCTGCGCGCGGTTACAGTCGGCTCGGTCGCTTGCTCGCGCCCTTGGTGAGTCATCAGTTCGAGCGAGACTTTCGGATCGAACCGCAGCAGGTGAGCGTGACGCGGCGTGGTTTGGCGAAAATGAACGAGGATCTGTCACAGATCGTGCGACTGGCCGAGATCGCCAATCTGTACGACAAGCCGATCGACCCGCTGACGCTGGAAAAGCTGCGTGAACCGGCCAAGCACATGCCATCGGTGGTGAGTGTCGAGACGGCCGAGCGGTTTATCTCGCTTCTGAATCAACCGGCGCGGCTGGGCGAGCTGCTCCGCAATCTGCGTGATCTCGGCGTGCTCGAAAAGTTGATCCCGCAGTTCGAGCATGCCAAGTGTTTGCTGCAATTCAACGCGTATCACAAGTACACGGTCGACGAGCACAGCTTGCGTGCGGTCGAAGCGGCAACGTCGTTTGCCACGGACAACGGCCCGTTGGGAAATGTGTATCGGCAATTGAAACGCAAGTGGCTGCTCCATTTCGCGTTGCTGCTGCATGACCTGGGGAAAGGTTTTCCCGAAGATCATAGCGAAGTCGGCATGCGAATCGCCGACGAGGTTGGACGGCGTTTTCAGCTCGACGAGCCCGATGTCGAAACGCTCAAGTTTCTGGTCCACAAGCATCTGCACATGTCGCACTTGGCGTTTCGCCGCGACACGAGCGATCCGGCACTCATCGTGCGGTTTGCGGTCGAGGTCGGCAGTGCTGAAGTGCTCGAAATGCTGTTTCTGCTCACGGCCGCCGACTTTGCCGCCGTCGGGCCGGGCGTGCTCAATGCGTGGAAGATCGACGTGCTGTCGGACTTGTTGCAGCGCACGCTGCCGCATCTGAGCAGTGACGATCCCACGCTGGATGTCGACGCCGACGTGGAACATCGTCGCCAGCAAGTGTTGGGACATTTCACGAATCGTGACGACCGCGAGTGGTTTCAACGCCAAGTCGCGGCGCTGCCGAGTGTGTACCTTCGCACGACCGAGCCAGGCACGCTGGCCGACGATCTTGCCCAGCTACGTCCGTTGGCGAAGACCGACGCCATTGCGCGCGGCCGGTATCTGCCCGAGCGGCACGCGATCGAGTATCTCATCGGCACGTACGAGAACATTACGCCCGGAGTGTTTCACAAGCTGACCGGGGCGTTGAGCAGCCAGGGCTTGCGAATCCTCTCGGCTGACATCACCACGCTCGCCGACGGGTTGATCTTTGACCGGTTTTATGTCGAGGATCCCGACCATGCAGAGGCTCCACCGGAGTCGCGGATCCAACAGGTCTGTCAGGCGCTCGTGACTGCACTCAAACAACTCGACGGCAAGCTACCGCAGTTCCGGCGTTTGTGGCGCTCGTCCGACCAACGTCGGCACGACAATCTCACGGCGCTACCGACTCAAGTCCGCATTGACAACAGCACGTCGAACCGCGCGACGATCATCGACATCTTCGCCGCGGACCGCATGGGCCTGCTCTACACAATCAGCCGCACGTTGTTTGAGCTGGGACTAAACGTCTCGGTCGCGAAGATCGGCACCTATTTGGATCAAGTGGTCGACGTGTTTTATGTCACCGAGCAGAACGGTACGAAGCTCGAAGATGAGCAACGGCGAAAAGAAGTCCGCGGGCGAGTGTTGGCCGAGATCGCGCGGCTGGAGTCGGAGGAAAGCAAGTAGCCGCGTTCACTTGTGGGTCGCGCTCTGAACGCGGCTCCACCCCATTTCGCAAACCGCACGTGGGCAGTATATTTTAGGTTTAGCCCAGCCTTCGCCGAGGTCATTTCTGCCGTGAACGATGCCTCTCCCGGTGCCCGACTTCGCGATGCAGTCGCCGAGTCCACGATTCTCATTCCCGGCGCATTCAATGCGCTCGTGGGACGCCTGATCGAAGATTGCGGATACCAAGCGATGTATCTGTCGGGGGCCGCGTTCTCTGCCGGCACGCTCGCCCTGCCCGACATCGGGCTCTTCACGCTGAGCGAATTGGCCGAGCACACGCGGCAGCTGACCCGTAGCACCGGCTTGCCCGTGATCGTGGATGCCGATACCGGTTTTGGCGAAGCGGTTAACGTCGAACGCACGATGCGCGAACTCGAAGCGGCGGGCGCTGCGGCCATTCAACTCGAAGATCAACGACTTCCCAAGCGCTGCGGGCACCTGTCGGGCAAGCAACTTGTCGAGCCCGACGAAATGGTCTCCAAGATCCGCGCGGCAGTCTCGGCCCGTGACGATGACGACTTTGTCATTATTGCCCGCACCGATGCGCGGGGCGCGATCGGCCTTGATGCAGCGCTCGATCGTGCTCAGCGGTATCTCGACGCCGGTGCCGACTGGATTTTTCCCGAGGCGCTTAAGACCCGTGACGAGTTCCAAGAGTTTGCCGACAAGATCGACGCGCCGCTGATCGCGAACATGACCGAGTTCGGTCAGAGTCCGTTGCTGTCGCTCGAAGAGTTGCAGTCGCTCGGCTATGCTGGCGTGCTGATGCCGGTCACGCTGTTGCGGGTGGCTATGAAAGCGGTCGAGGCCGCGCTCGTGACGATTGCCGACGAGGGCTCGCAACGTTCGCTGCTCGATCTGATGCAGACGCGGCAGGAGTTGTACGATCTGCTCGGCTATAATGACTACGAACAACGAGATCGCAAGTATTTTCAACCTGACGAGTAAGCTATGAGTGACGTCAAATACAGCCCGGGCTTAGAGGGTGTGATCGGCGGTGAGACGGCCGTGAGCACGTTGGAAGACGGCTTGCGTTATCGCGGTTATTTGATCGAAGAACTGGCCGAGCACGCAACATTTGAAGAAGTCGCGCACTTGCTGCTGCACGGTGAGCTGCCGACCATGCGCGAGTTGCAGAACTTTCGCGAGCGGTTAGCGGCCGGTGCTCACGTGCCACCCGAGATCATTGAGACGCTGCGCAAGATTCCGGCCAGCGCTTCGACCATGGATGTGATGCGTACCGGATGCAGCTTGCTCGCGCATTGGGATCCCGACGTGGGCGACAACTCGCGCGAGGCCAACCTGCGCAAGGCCGAGCGACTCGTGGCGCAGCTGCCGGTGATTTTGGCAGCTCGCGCGCGGCTGGTGGCCGGTAAAGAGCCGGTGAGTCCCGATGCTCATCGCTCCTGGTCCGCCAATTTGCTGTGGATGATTCATCGGCTGGAACCAAGTCCGCGGTGGATCAAAGCCATGGACGTGTCGGCGGTTTTGTACGCCGAACACGAGTTTAACGCCTCGACGTTCACGGCCCGGGTGGTGTCGTCGACACTTGCCGATCTGCACTGTGCCATCACCGCCGCGATCGGCGCGTTGAAGGGGCCATTGCACGGCGGCGCAAACGAGCGCGTGCTGGAAGTCTTGCAGCAAGTCGGCAAGGCGTCCGAGGCCGAGCAGTGGGTCCGCGACGCGTTGGCTAAGAAGGTTCGGATCATGGGCTTTGGTCACCGTGTGTACAAGACCGTGGACCCCCGAGCCGAGTTGATCAAGAAGTTCTGTCGCGAGTTGGCCGAGGAGTCGGGCAATCAAGAGATGGAGCAAATCGCCGACACGCTCGAAAGCGTCGTGAAGGGCGAGAAGAAGCTGCCGCCGAATGTCGATTGGCCGAGCGCTAGACTGTACTATTACATGAATCTACCGGTAAGTTTGTACACGCCACTATTCGTCGTCGCCCGGGTGACCGGGTGGAGCGCGCATGTCATGGAGCAACACGCCAACAACCGCCTGATTCGTCCCGACGGTATCTATGTCGGCAAGCCCGCGCGGAGTTTCGTGCCGATCGAGGCCCGATAGCGAGTGACACGCCCCTGCAAACGGACGAGATTTTGACGCATTCGCCGGTCCCTTGCGAACTTTAACGATCTCGCCAGGGGTCGCTTTCTTCGGGCAAACCGCGTTCTGGTCGAGAGCAAATGCCGCGACAGTCGATATCTTCGGCGAGTCGCGCGCCTTCGCCCGTGATGGTTGTGCGGACTGGCTAAAATCTCTGGGTCAAAGGATGACCAATCATGCAACAGTTCGAAGGGATCATCATTCTCGGTATCGCGCTC
Source organism: Planctomycetaceae bacterium (assembly GCA_016794255.1). GTDB lineage: Bacteria > Planctomycetota > Planctomycetia > Pirellulales > PNKZ01 > JAEUIL01. The sequence continues at coordinate 8,832 of JAEUIL010000208.1, forward strand.
TCGATCGTGACTGCGATTAGCGTCGCCCGCGGCATTTATGGACGTGTGCAATACGCAATCGCTCAAAAGAAACGAGCCGAGCTCGAAATGCAACAGCAGATATTGCGTGTCGAGCCGTCGCGTCACCATCAGCAGCGTCGCCGGGCTGCGTAGTCGGGGCGAATGTCGACCCGCGACGGGTTCGTGTTCTGAAGGTGTCTCTCCACTGCAACGGGTGACTCTGCCACGCGTGCGGGTCGTGCCATAGGTATCGGCCGCACCGTCGACCGCCGCGACCGATTTGACGCCGCGAGAGGCGAAATCGCGTGTCATGATTGAGCAGTCGCAGCGCTGCGTGCGCGGGCGTTCAATCTTCTCCCGGCAGATGAGAGTCAAACCATGTTCGCCCCGGTATTTGCGCGGCTTTGGAATGAAGACGCAGGTGTGATCATATCGCTTGAGTTGTTGCTCTCGGCGATCTTGCTTTGCTTCGGGCTCGTAGCCGGCATGCAGGTCTTGCGAGATGCGACGGTGCAAGAGGTCGTGGACCTGGGCATGGCCTTCGGAGCCATCAATAACTCTTACGTCTTCACGGGGTTGACGTTCTCGTCGGGCGGCAGCATCGCGGGATCGAGTTTTACCGATGCGTTAGATGCCGGGGACGAACCTTCGCCCGTTTCGGGTGTCGCCCCGGGCGGACTGCAATTGGGCCAGGCGCCGATTCCGGAACTATAAACCGGGCTGACGCGGAATTCGCAACCCGGGGTCCCCTTCGATTAGGGCGTAGGTTACCGTGCCTGCTCGCCCTGCTGTACTTCCCGTTACCCCCCTTAAAAAAGAAGAGCCCCCGCCATCTCGCGGTTGGCGGGGGTCCCCTTCATTAGCCGTCGGTTCAGAGGATAACCGATCAGCGTATGCGAATATAATTCGGTACTGTAGCAGAGTCAACCTCGCTTGCCAAAAAACATTCCACTATCTTTAGGGGTATTTGTGACGACCAAATCGTCCTTGGAATGGCAAAGAGATTTCGTAAGTGAATGCCCGCTAGCATTTTCGGGCAAAATTGTGAGGCGGCAAAACCGCTCTGGTCACGGCTGGGACCGTCAGGTACTCTTCCGCCGCTTTGCAGTTCAATGGCCACACGGAGGTGGTCGTTCCTGCCCGCACAGGAAGTTCAGCGGAGATCTCCGGCATGGAAGCTCGGTTATGGCGTGGCCTCGCGGCCTGCGCGTTGGTGTTGATTGCGTTGGGAGCGAGTCATCGCACTCCCAACTTCGTGGTGACGGCGCCGACGCAGCAAATCGCTGAGCAAGTCGGTCAACAGGCGGAGAAATACCGTCATGATTTGGCCATCGAATGGCTCGGCAAACCGATGCCGAATTGGGCGCGTCCTTGCCCGGTCACCGTTCAGATTGGCGCGCATCTGGGCGCAGGTGGCGTAACCAGCTTTGTGTTCGATCGGGGCGAAGTCTTCGGCTGGCAGATGAATATTCAAGGGCCGCTCGATCGGGCGGTCGATTCCGTGTTGCCGCATGAAGTGACGCACACGATTTTCGCCAGTCACTTTCGCCGACCGCTACCGCGTTGGGCCGACGAGGGTGGTTGCACCACGGTCGAGCACGAGAGCGAACGATACAAGCAACAAAAGCTGCTCGTGCAGTTCTTGCAAACTGGCCGCGGCATTCCGTTCAGTCAAATGTTCGTGATGAAGGAGTATCCGCGCGATATTCTGCCGCTGTATGCCCAAGGGCACTCGCTCAGTTCCTTGCTGATCGCCAAAGGTGGCAAACGCAAGTTTCTCGACTACATCGGCGAGGGACTCGATACCGACGATTGGGTCGCGACGACGAAGAAGTTCTATGGCTTTGAATCCCTCGGCGCACTGCAAGAAACCTGGCTCGCTTGGGTTCGCAACGGCAGCCCGGCGGTGAACGCCGATCCCGAGGTGCTACTGGTGTCGAATGAAAGCGGCGAACGTCCGCGCGTCTTGCGTGGGCAAAGTCCCGACAGCCCGCGTGGTGAGCCGAACGTAATCGCGCCGCTGGTGGCGATTCAACGACCGGGCCGGGGTAGCGTTCAAGTGGCAGGTGGCGTGCCCCAGGGTGCGTGGCAGCCGGTTGGAGGCACCGCTCAGCCGATCGCCAATGTCGCGACGAACCCGGTACCGGCGGGATTGCCCGGGCCGTATGCGCCGCCGATCACTCGGCAAGTCGCGGTCCCGCCGATGTCGAACGATCCGCGGCAACCGTCTGTCTACGCCGCTCAGCCCCGCGCGGGCGATACGTTGCTTCGGTAATGGCTCGCATAGCATAACGAGGCCACGTGAGCGATCAATTCGCTAGCTTGTCGCGTTCCATCACCACGCGCAAGCCGTTGCCGAGGTCGCGACGCGTCGCTCGGGTGAAATCGCGGTTCGACGAGCGTGCGGCCTGCGGTGTTGATCGCCAATCGCCGCCGCGGACGACGTGCCCCGTTCCCTCATCACCCGCCGTCCGCTTTTCTTCTGCGGAACCGTAGGCGTCGAAGCGATAGCTGTCGGCGCACCATTCCCACACGTTACCGTGCATGTCGAACAGGTCCCACGCATTGGGCTGCAATGTGCCGACAGGTTGAGTTGATCGCGGTGTCACGTCGTCGCTAGTCAACCACGCGTGAATCTTGCTGCTCGCATTGCCGAAACTGAATGCGGTCGTTGTTCCGGCGCGGCAGGCGTATTCCCATTCAGCCTCGGTCGGCAATCGATAGCGGCGACCCGCGGCTCGTTCCTCCGCAAGCGCCGAGAGCCGACGACAAAACGCTTGAGCATCATGCCAACTGACCATATCCACCGGCAGACGTGCGTGGTCAAGCCCCACGATCCGCTCCGCTCCTCCGCCGTGCGGCGCAAACCAGCTGGGGTTCTCGCCCACGACGGCCTCGTATTGAGCCTGCGTGACCTCGTGCGCGCCGAGCCAGAATGGTTGTGCGAAGGTGACTCGGTGTTGTGGCCGCTCATCGGCGTCAGCTTGCGAGTCGCCATCGGCGGCCCCCATCAGAAACGTGCCTGCCTCGATTCGCACCAGTGTGATGCCAACCGAGTTAACTACGTGCGACGTCGCATCGGCATTGCTGGATGCCGGGTCGTAAGCGAGAGCCGATCCCGTAGTCGGCGCTATAAGTTCGCCCACTCGCCAGACGATCGCCGCTATCGTTAGCGCGACAAAGCGATCACAATAGCACGGCTTCATAGAAGTAGTTCGTCATCACCTTGGTTGTGCAGGCCCGCTAAGCGTCTATCGTAGCCACGATCACCTCGTCCCATCAAATCGCGTCACACGCTTCCCGCAATTTCCGTGTCTCATCCATCCCGCATCTCGCCGTGGTTTTTTCAGCGACGCGATCAACCGTTGATTGCAGTGCTCGTAATCGCGAGCCTGTGCGTGGTCACGGGCTATTGGTGGCTGGGGGCTTGGCGACATGGTTGGATCGAAATCGATTCGGCCGAGCGGCAACGAGTCGAGTTTCGTGTGGAACTCAACTCGGCCGAGTGGTCCGAGCTGGCGCAATTGCCCGGCGTGGGGGAGACGCTCGCCCGACGGATCGTCGAGCGCCGCCAGCAAATCGGCCCGTA
>JAEUIL010000214.1 GCA_016794255.1 Planctomycetaceae bacterium
AATGGGACAGACCATTGTGCTGTTCCGGTTCGCTGCTCACTGTGATACACACCTGCCTCGCGTTTTGGACCGGTAGCTTGCCCACCTCGATCGGTCCGTCCGCTTAAGTCGTTCGATTCTGGAGACCGCCCGCATGTTGACGCTTTGGGGATCTCGTCCGCGCCGTGACGATCGCTTCTGTGATGGTCAGCCCCGCCGCAGCTTCTTGCAGGTCGGAGCACTCGGGTCGCTGACGCTGGCTGATATCCTGCGGGCCGAGGGTGCCACGAACACGCCGGGCAGTACGAGCCGCAAACGTCACAAGGCGGTGATCAACGTGCTGTTGCCGGGCGGGCCGCCGCATCAAGATATGTGGGACATCAAGACCGACGCTCCGGCCGAGATTCGCGGCGAGTTCAAGCCCATCGACACGGCGGTCCCTGGCATTCAAATTGGCGAAGTGTTTCCGAAGATTGCCGCGCGGATGGACAAGTTCGCGATCATTCGCTCGATCGTTGGCGCGCGGGGTCCGCATGACCTCGAACAATGCACGACCGGTTGGCCAAAGGAAGCGCTCGCTGCGTTGGGTGGCCGGCCGAGCATTGGTGCTGCGATTGCCAAGATGCAAGGAGCGGTGGATCGCTCGGTGCCGCCGTTTGTGGGACTTGCCGCTCCGACCGGCCACATGCCGTGGAGCAATCCGGGTATCCCAGGCTTCTTGGGCCCCGCGTATCGTCCGTTCCGGCCCGACGGCCCTGGCATGGACAACATGAAGCTCAACGCCGAACTGTCGCTGGCCCGGCTGCAAGATCGACGGCAGCTTCTGAGCCAAATGGATCATTTTCGCCGCGAAATTGACCAGTCCGGCCACATGGCCGCGATGGACAGTTTCGACTCGACGGCACTCGATATTCTCAGTTCGAGCCGATTGATGGACGCGCTCGACGTGGCGAAAGAAGATCCCCGTGTTCGCGAACGTTATGGCGACGGGAAGCCGTACAACTATCAGTACGACGGCGCGCCGACGGCCAACGATCATTTGCTGATCGCACGCCGGTTGGTCGAAGCTGGCGTGCGGTGTGTGACGCTTAGCTTTGGACGTTGGGACAGCCACGGCAAGAATTTCGATTTGGTCCGCGACCACGGCGGCAAGCTCGATCAATGCCTCAGTGCGCTGGTCGATGACCTGAGCGAGCGCGGCATGCTCGACGATGTGTCGGTGATTGCCTGGGGCGAGTTCGGACGCACGCCGCGGATCAATCAAAACGCCGGTCGCGATCACTGGCCGCAGGTCAGTTGTGCGATCCTGGCGGGTGGCGGGATGCGAACCGGTCAGGTGATCGGCAGCACCAATCGCCTTGGCGAGTACGCGGTCAATCGGCCGGTTGAGTTCCAAGAGGTTGTCGCCACGTTGTATCACAACGTTGGCATCAACATTCACCACGACCGCATCGTCGATCCCGCCGGTCGCCCGCAAGAACTCGTTCAACAGCCGCCGCTCAAAGAGTTGATCTAACGGGACAGCGTGACGTCATCGAGCAGTAAGTCGCCGAGAACACGCGTGACTTAGACGCCCACGGCGACCGGTTCACCGCTCTCCCAGCGTGAGCCGTCGCGATGCACCTTGTGGTACAGCGTGTCGCGTTCGACCGGTTCGCGACCGGTTTCGCGGATCAGGCGGCAAATCTCGTCGACCGACAGAATCTCGGGCGTCTCGGCACCCGCGTCGTGATAGATCAACTCATGCCGCACGGTGCCGTCGAGATCGTCGGCTCCGTACCACAGCGCGGTTTGGGCCGTCTGAATGCCGAGCATGATCCAATAGGCCTTCATGTGCGCGACATTGTCGAGCATCAGTCGGGCCACGGCCATGGTCCGCAAGTCCTGGAGCACCGATGGCTTCTTGAGGTGCGACAGGCCGGTGTTGTCGGGATGGAACGCGAGCGGAATGAAGACTTGGAACCCGCCGGTTTGATCCTGCAAGTCGCGCAGCCGCAGCAGATGGTCGACGCGGTGATAGGCGTTCTCGACATGGCCGTAGAGCATCGTGCAATTGGTGCGAATGCCGAGCTCGTGGGCCGCGCGGTGAATCTCGATCCAGTTGCGGGCATCAGCCTTATGTTCACAAATCTGGTCCCGTACCTCGGGATGGAAAATCTCGGCGCCACCGCCCGGCATGCTGCCTAGACCGGCAGCGACGAGCTCCTTGAGCACTTCCTTGTACGACATGCCGGTCAACCGAGCGAACCAATCGATCTCGACCGCCGTCCACGCTTTGAGATGCAACTGCGGATACGCTTCGTGCAGAATCCGCACCATGTTCAAGTACCAGTCGAACTTCTTCTGGTGGTGCAGGCCGCCGACGATGTGCATCTCGGTGCAGCCGTTCTCAATCGCCTCGCGTCCCCGGGCCAGAATCTGCTCGTCGCTCATCACGTAGCCTTTCGGCTGCCGGAGATCGGAACGAAACGCACAGAACGTGCAACGATAGACGCAGACGTTCGTCGGATTCAGGTGCGTGTTGATGTTGTAATACGCGACGTTGCCGTTCTTGCGTTCGCGGACCAAATTGGCGAGCGTCCCGACTTCGTTGAGCGGCACGGTGGGCTCGTACAGAAAGATGCCATCGTCGAGCGACAGCCGCTCACCGGCCTCGACCTTAACGCGAATCGTACGAAAACGGGCTTGTTGTTCGGTGTTCATAAAACGTTGGACGAAGTTAGTCGAGCGTCAGGCGGAAAGGCCATTGGGAAGGTAAGGGGACGCGGATGAACGCAGATAAACAGATGAAGGGGATGCGATTCAAGATCAAAGGTGTGGTAAGAGATTACGCGAGATTCGAGGCTGTCTCATGACGTACACCACTCTTCCTTCTTATCTGCGTTCATCCCCTTCATCTGTGTTCATCCGCGTCCCCTTACCTCACCATCTCCCTCATCTCCGCATGTGATTTTCTGTCTCGGTCATCCTAGCCGAATCGCTCACACGAGCAAATCCACCGTGGTAACCGCAAACAGGCCCAGGCTCACAACCGCATTGACGTGAAAAAAGGCGGTATTTACCCGGGTCAGATCGTCCGGCCGCACCAGGGCATGTTCGTAGATCAGCAGGACCGCCACCACCGCGATGCCGGCCCAGTAAATCCAGCCGAGCAACGGAAAGACCGTCGGCAGCATCGCCAGCAGGACGAGCATCCCGAAATGGCAGCCCGCGGCGAGCTTCAACGCCCCAGGTACTCCCAGCCGGGCCGGCACACTGTTGAGCCGCAACTGACGATCGACGTCGACATCCTGGCAGGCGTAAATGATATCGAATCCCGCGACCCACAAGGCCACCGCACCGGCCAGCACCACCGGGGGCCACGCGACCGGCATGGGATCGACGCCCCCGCGGAGGGCGATCCACGCGGCAATCGGCGACAGACAGAGCGCGACACCCAGCCAGAAGTGCGCTAGCGATGTGAACCGTTTGGTCAGGCTGTAGCCACACAGAAACGCGAGCACCGGCAGCGACAGGTACACCGGCCAGCGATTGGGCAAAAAGCAAAGCGTGCTCGCGACGAACAGCACGGCACTGGCCAAGGCAAACGCCGTGACGCCGCCGACGCTCAACAAGCCCGCCGGAATGTGACGCCGCGCGGTGCGAGGGTTTTGGGCATCGACGTCGCGATCCACAATCCGGTTGAACGCCATCGCCGTGCTGCGAGCAAAGATCATGCAAAGTACGATGCCCGTCAGGTCCTGCCACCGCCACGTGATTGCCGGTTCCGTGCGCCACGCCATCACCGCCGCAAGCAACGCAAACGGCAACGCAAACACCGTGTGCGAAAAGCGGATCAGTTCGAGGAAGTGGCGAAACGAATCGAACATGGGGAAGAATGGTTAACCACAGAGATTCAGAGGACACAGAGAGGAAAAGCCGAGAGCGATCAGACTAAATTTGCGTGAAGCGAGCTTACTGAGTGGATCGAGCCGTGAAGCCGAAATCTCGCCTATCATATTACCGGCACTCACTACCCCACTTAACACGACCGTCAACAATCAATCGGCCAGTTGACCGCAATGCGGCCTCAGACATCGCCTTCACCTCGTGTTCTACTCTCTGTGTCCTCTGCGGCTCTGTGGTTCCTCTGCCTTTTCGCTTTGAATGACTACTTGCCCATCAGTTTGCGGAACTCGGCGAACAGATAGCTGCTGTCGTGCGGCCCCGCCGATGCTTCGGGGTGATATTGCACGCTGAACGCGGGCAGCTTGCGATGACGCACGCCTTCGATCGTCTCGTCGTTTAAGTTGCGATGCGTCACTTCCAGATCGGCGGGCAACGTCGCCTCGTCGACCGCAAAGCCGTGATTTTGCGACGTGATTTCGACCACGCCCGTCGCGTAATTCATCACCGGCTGATTCGAGCCGCGATGCCCGAACTTGAGCTTAAACGTCTTCGCTCCACAGGCGAGTGATAGCAGTTGATGTCCCAGGCAAATGCCAAAAATCGGGGCTTTGCCAAGCAACTCGTGAATCGTGCCGATGGCGTAAGTCAACGGCTCGGGATCGCCGGGTCCGTTCGAGAGAAACACGCCGTCGGGCTGAAGTCCGAGGATATCGCTCGACGACGCCGTCGCGGGAACCACGGTCACGCGACAACCCATGTCCGACAAATGCCGGGCGATGTTCCACTTCATGCCGCAATCGATCGCCACGACATGCGGTGCTGACGCGTCGACCGGCGTGGGTTGATGACCGGACGGTTCCAAGACCGCCAGCGAGTGTAGGTTCTCGTTCCACACGCGGGACTGCGCCGGCATAACTTCGCGCACCAAGTCACGACCGACCAAGCCGGGACTTGCGTTGGCCTTGGCGACCAGGCTGGCATCGTCGAGATCGACCGTCGACAGAATCCCCTTCATCGCGCCGCGAACCCGCAGTCGTCGGACCAATGCCCGGGTATCGATCCCCTCGATACCGACAATCCCCGCTGTTCGCAAATAGCTATCCAAGTCTCCTTCCGCGCGAAAGTTGCTCACGCGGCGGCTCAGCTCGCGGACGACAAAGCCCGACAGGTGCGGCTTGGCGCTCTCGACATCCTCGGCATTCACGCCGTAGTTGCCGATCTGCGGATAGGTCATCGTGACAATCTGCCCGCGATAGCTCGGATCGGTGAGAATCTCTTGATAGCCGGTCATCGACGTGTTGAAGCAAACTTCGCCGTCGACTTCACCGTCAGCGCCGAACGCCACACCGGTGTATACCGAGCCATCTTCGAGAGCCAACTTTGCGATGCGATCGGCCATGACTTTGTCTGTCTCAGGGTGCATGGGGGGTATCCATCACTCGCTCGTTGCGCGGTCAGCCCGAGATCTTCAGCTTCGCTGAGCCACGGGTGAACAGGCAATCTGCGCCTGAAGCCGTTACGTGGGTAACGATTGTGAGGCGCAAAACATGACCCGGAGCGATCGTTTGATCTCCCGGGCCTGGAGCAATCTCAAGTCGCTCGTCCCGTGGCCCGATACCAATAATGGCTGTGGGTCTCTGGACAAGCGCGAACCAACCCCTCGCGAATGTTCGGGCAGCCATACGAGGGTCCTTGTCCCGGCGAGCGAGGACCCTCAATTTTTTTTGCGCCGCTGGTCGCGTGAAGTTGACCGAATATAGCGGCTCGGGGCACGATCCGCTAGCGGGCAGACTCCAGGTATAGTAGAAGTTCCGGAGTCATTTCCAGTTGGGTAGTGTGCGACGATGGCGTTACGCCCGTGGCGGGGGCGATGACCGTAGCTTATCTCCACACCCCAGAACTATCGAGCCGACCCGATCTGGTGATGCTTCGGCTCCTTCATTCTTCGCGGAGCTTCGTCGTGGCGCATCGGTTTATTTTCGCAGCCGTCGTGGCGCTGTCGTTAATCGGTTCTCCCGTAAAGGGTGAAGACTGGCCACAGTTCCTTGGTCCGCTGCGTAACGGCATCTCGCAGGAAAAGAATCTTCTCGATGCGTGGCCCGATGGAGGTTTGCCCGAGGTGTGGCGCGTCGATGGCGGGATCGGCATGTCAGGCGTGGTCGTCGCGGGTGGACGACTCGTGACGCTGTGGCAAGATGACGATCATCAACAGGTCGTGGCCCTGGCGGCCGACACTGGCAAGCGGTTGTGGCAGACGCCGATCGCACCGGCCTTTCGGAACTCGATGGGCAACGGCCCGCGCGCGACGCCGACGATCGATGGTCCGCACGTGTTCGCGTACACCGGCGAAGGTGTGCTCGCCGCGGTGCAGTTGGCCGATGGCAAGCTCGTTTGGAAACGCGAGGTGCTCGACGATCTCGACGCCAATCAGGCTGACTACGGCATGGCTTGCTCGCCGCTGGTGATCGGCGATCTGGTCGTCGTTGCCACCGGTGCCCCGGGCGCGAGTCTGATGGCGTTCGACAAGACGACCGGGGCCGTGAAGTGGCAATCGGGTAACGACTCGGCCGGGTATTCTTCGCCGGCGCTACTCGACCTGGCCGGGACCAAGCAGCTCGTCGCGTTTACCGGCGAATCGGCGATTGGACTCGTGCCCGAGACCGGCGAGCCGCTGTGGCGTTATCCGTTCAAAACCGATTACGACTGCAACGTGATCACGCCGCTCGTGATCGACAACAAGGTGTTCATCTCCGCCGGCGAGAATCGGGGCAGCGTGTTGCTCGAACTCGTCAAGGGACCCGATGGCGTCAAGCCGCGCGAGTTTTGGTCGTCGCTGGGCAACATGAGTTCGCTGCGGGCCGAGTGGCAAACGCCGCTGCTCGTTGACGGCTGTCTGTATGCCTTCGACAATGTCGGCAGTGCGGGACCGGTGACGAACCTGGTCTGTCTCGATGCCGCTACTGGCAAGCAACTTTGGATGCAGCGCCGCTTTGGCAAAGGGAACGCGACCTACGCCGATGGCAAGCTGTTTATCGCCACGATGGTCGGCGAGATCGTGATCGCCCGGGCTGATCCGCACGGGTATGTCGAGCTGGGGCGCGAAGCGATCATGGGTGGCTCGCGACAAGCGCCGACCATTGTCGACGGTCGACTGTATCTGCGGGACAATCGCGAGGTGATGTGTCTCAACGTGCGACGGAAATGAAACGCTCTCAATTAACTCGGCGCTCAACCACCGGAGCGGGAGAAAGGAAGTTAACCACCGAGGAACAGAGGGCACAGAGAGAAAGCAAGTGATTCTGGTTTCATTCCAAGAACGATCACCTGCTCGCATTTCATTTTATACTTTGCAGTTTGCATTTCTCATTTTGCATTGACCTTTCCGTGCTCTCTGTGTCCTCTGTGCCTCGGTGGTTAAATTCCGTGTGCTCTGTGAGCGGAGGGGCTCGCGGACTCGACCCACCCGACGATCATCCTATGGTAAAACTGCGTAGCCTTGGCGCTCAGCCGATGAGCGCGCGATACAGGTGATGGATGAACGTGGCGTTGTCGCATTGCACGTATTGCATGCCGCCTCCCATGCGAGCGTAGCTCTTGCAAAAACGGAGATAGTACGCGGGATTCGACTTGGGCGGTTCGCCTTGCGTCCAGTCCCATTGACCGCCGTCCTGAATGTCGACAACGTAGATCGAGTGCCCTTGCACGATCGGGCGACCCGCTTGTAGACGCAAGTTGTTCACGCACGAAATGCTTTTCTCGAACACCTGCGGGCCCATGATCGCCGAGCCGACGTTGAGCACCACGCCATCGTCGAGTCCCTCGACCGCCCCGCCAAAGAGCCGGAAGTCGAGCTGCGCGGCCCGACCGATCGCCGAGCCGCTGAAGATCGGGTGATTGGCGATGATGTCGTAGCCGATGCCGGGATGCACCGTGACCGGGACGCCATGTCGCCACGCCTGCGCCAGAATCGAGGCGTGTTTCCTGCGATGCTCGATCGTGACGCGACCACCGTGCCAGTTGCGTTCGATCATCGTCCGTAGCAAATCGGCTCGGGCGGCAGTCAACGGATGCGCCGGCTCGGCGACGATCGCTTGCTGCAAACTCTCCCGCGTCGGCAAGGTCGCGCCATCCTCGACGATCAAGCGACCCAACGATCGTCCGTAGCCGAGTCCTTCGAGCGCTCCGGTGAGCAGCGCCAGATGGATGTTCGTCGCGGTTTCGTCCCAAGTGCCGAACGTGCCGCTGGCGACGTTCATCTCGACGCTTTCGGTCGACGCTCCGAACCAAGCGTATTCCCAATCGTGAATCGTGCCCGCGCCGTTGGTGGCGAGATGCGTGAGAAAACCGTCGGCCATCAACCGTTCGAGTAGCGTCACCGCGCCGTTGCGCAGCAGGTGAGCGCCGTAGATGAGCATCACCGACGCGCCACGATCCCGGGCGCGACGCACTGCCGCAGCCGCCGCTTGTACTCGGGCGTGATTCTCGGGCGACAGCGGCTTCGGCTCGCGCTGGGGGTCGACGATGATCTCGTCGGCACGCGTCAAACTCTGACGCTCGGAGAGCGGAAACACGCGCAGCTGGCTCAGGTCGAGTGGCGGGCGGGATGGACGGCTCATCGAACTTCCTGATTCAGAATGCGAGTCAAGAGCGCGTCGATATCGCGATAGTCGGGAATCACGACATCGGCTCCGACGCCCAACAGCCGCTCGCGTTTCCAACGATCGATGTTGCCCGCGCCGTTGTGGGCCTCGTCGCTGGCCACCGCCACGGCCAAGCCGCCGACTTGCTTCGTGTTTTCGATCTCGACGTAGCCGTCGCCAAAGGCCAACAACCGTTCGCCGGGGATCGCGTTCTCACGCAAGATGCGGTCGATGACGAGCTTCTTCGAGAAGTTCTGATAATCGTCTTGAGCACCGTAAATACGCCCCTCGAAGTACGCAGCCACGCCGAGCAACTCGGCCTCTTCGCGGACAAATTTCTCGTCGGTTCCGCTCGCCAAGTAGATCGTCAAGCCAAGCGATTTCAAGCGCTCGAGCAAATGTCGCGAGCCATGCACGAGCCACTGCTCGGCCGGGACTCGGCCACTACGCAGGTCTGCTTTGCGTCCGGCGATTCGCTCGTCGAGGCGCCGCAGGTATTCGTGCTTGTACCACAACGGTTCGCGCGGTTCGCCGCCGCGTTCTTTGACTCGCTCGGCAAGTTGCATGCACTGGTAGATCGTCTGCTTGCCGTTGAGCCGCATGATGTCGTCGAACACGAGCTGCCGCAGCGACTCGTCAGTGTCACTCGCTTGCCGCGGCAACATCTCGACGAACATCGGCACCATCACCTCGGGCCAACCTTCGCGAATGATCGACAGCGTGCCGTCGAAATCGAACAGCACATGGCTGATCTGCGGACGTGGCGCGAACGAGGGGGTGTACTCAATCGGTGCGGACATGCGGTGGGATCGCGGATAGAGAACGAAGCAGCGTCATCAACCGCCCGATTTTAGCGAGTCGACCACGAGACCACGAGGGCTGCTAACGTGCCCGGAGTGCGGTCTTTTTGACGGATGGGTGTGCCATGCCCACGTCCGCGTGGGCATGTTTCTTGGTGCAAACGCATGTCCACGAAGACGTGGACATGGCACACCGTACTACTTCTTATCACGACCTGCGAGGCGACCTACGGACTCGGCACGTCGACCCGTCTCTTCTTGAGCTCTTCGATCAACTTCTCGCGATTGATTTTGCTCTCGTCGATCCAGGCGACGAGCCGCCGTTCCTTGAAACTCGCCGTCGCCCGTTCGACGCCATCGAGTTTTGCAATTGCTTCATAGGCACCCAGGCTGCACGCCTTGCAATCGAGCCCCAAGATCGTGATCTCGACCACCTTCAGCTTCTCGGGTGAAACCGTTGATACGGGCCGAATGCTGAAAGCACCTGAAGAGGATTGTCGGATCAGATTGTCGAGCCTATCCAATATCTGTTCTGGCTTCTTCGTGATGGAAAACTTCTCGCCGTCGAACTCGAACGTCGCCTCAGATCGCTCGTAATCGACGTTTAAGAGCTTTACGTCGGTCACGCTCTCGGCGAAGAGTTGTTTGAGATCTTCGACTCGGTCCGGTTGAAAGAGTCCGAGCACGCGATATGTCGTTACCTGCATCTCTGCCCCGGCGGGAGAGGGCAGAAGGAACGACAGGATCATGGCGAACAGGATCATAAGAGCAGAATGGGAACGGGCGCCAAAGACGCTTCGCTTGAAGCGAATCAAGTTTAGCGCAAAGTCAGAACGATCGTGCATCAAATTCATCATCTGGTTCCTCGTCAGCATCCCATGCATGGATTGCATCATGATCCTGGTCTTCATGATCCTGTCGACTTATCTTCTTCTACCGCGTCCGAAACAACTCGCTCTTCACCACCTCGTGAATCAACGTCCGCACGCCGCCTCCTCGTTGTTCGGTGCGAGCGACGATCGATGCGAGCGCGCCGCGATCTGCGAACGCGATGTCGCGACCGGTCGCGTAAATCGTGAACTGCCGGGCGAGATTGGCGAGCAACGGCCGCTGATTGGCCGCGAACAACTGCTGGAACTCGCGCACGTCGCGGAACGTGCGTTGGTCGGGTAGCTCGCCCGAGGCGTCAACCGGCAGGCCCAGTTTGAAGCTGATGCCGATGAACGGATCGATCGAGCCACGCGGGGCCGCGTCGCCGTCGCCAATCGAGCGATACCGCGTGCGATAACCCCCGATGACGTCGAACGATTCGAGCGCAAAGCCCGGCGGGTCCATCTTGGCGTGGCATGACGCACAGGTCGTGTTCTCGCGATGCTTAGCGAGCTGCTCGCGGATCGTCGTCGCACCACGCACATCGGGCTCGACCGCGGGAACGTTGGGTGGCGGTGGCTCGGGCTCTTGGCCCAACAGGCGTGCCATCACGAACGCGCCACGCGGCACGGGCGACGTGGTCGTGCCATTCGCCGTGATCTTGAGGATCGAAGCCTGTGTCAAGAATCCTCCGCGCGGACAGCCAGCCGGCAGCGGCACGCGGCGAATCTGCGAGCCCTGCACGCCATCGATCCCGTAGTGCTTCGCGAGCTTCTCGTTGACCATCACAAAGTCGCTGCGGATCAAATGGCTGGCATCGAGGTTCTTTTCCAGCAACTCGCGAAAGTATGCCCGGGTCTCGGCCACCATCGAGTCTTGCAGATACGGACTGAACTCGGGATACAACTTGCGATCGGCATCGTTCGCGGCAATCGCCCGCAGCTTGAGCCATTGGCCCAAGAAGTCCTCGATGAACCGTTGCGACTTGCGATCACCGAGCAGACGTTCGACTTCGCTGCTCAACACGTCGGGCTTGTGCAGTTCACCCGCGTCGGCGAGTTGCGTGAGACGTTCGTCGGGTAGCGAGCCCCAGAAGAAATACGACAAGCGGCTCGCCAGGGCGTGGTCGTCGAGTTCGTCACGCGGCTCGACAATGTAGAGAAAGTCAGGCGAGCAGAGCGCGGCTCGATAAGCCCAGCGCATCGCGGTCTCGAAGCAGTCGCCCGCCTTGAGCCGTTCGTCGACTCTGGCGACGTATTGCTGTCGCACCTCGGCGCTGACCGGTCGACGAAATGCGCGTGGCAAAAACGACGCAAGCAGTTTGTCGGCGTCGACCAGCGGTTGCTCGGAATGGACGGTCCACAAACCTTTGTCCGGGTCCGGTCGATTCATACCCGCGCCGATCTGTCGCACGACTTTTCGCACCGGCGGCCGCACG
>JAEUIL010000218.1 GCA_016794255.1 Planctomycetaceae bacterium
GAGACGGTCCGCAAGAGCATTCGCGCTGGCATCGAATCGATCGCCAACGCCCGGGCCGAGGCCAACGCCGCCGTCGGTCGCACCGATGAGACGCAGTACATCACGCAAGAGTTTATCAACGAACTTGAAGCCGAGATGCTCCGCGCCGCTGACGCACTTGAGTTCGAGCGAGCAGCGCAGCTCCGAGATCGCATCGAACAGGTGCAGCAGCAAATCGGCAAACCGGTCGATGCCGTTCCTGAACGAGCTGGCGGCGGCAAACGAGGCAAACGCGGCGGAGGACAACGCGTGCCGCGACCGAAACGAAATGCTTAATGACAAAATCATGACGAACAAAATCATGGAATACAGAAGGCGTTCGACAGGATCATGATGAGCAGGATCATAAAGACGGTCTAAGAATGCTTACTTATGATCCTGTTCTTCATCTTCTTCATGATTTTGTACTCCATGATTTTGTCAGTCCTGCCCTTGTGCCTTTTCGACGAAAAACCGATTACGATGATCTCGCGCCTCGCCCCCGCTGCTGGAGATCCTCGCCATGACCACGCCTGATCGATTTGCTTTGCCGCTCGCTCAAAACACTCCGATTCGCCGACGCGATGCGCTACTATCGGGAATTGCCACATTGGGCGCTGTAGCCGTCGCGAATCATGAAAGCGTCGCACAATCAACTCCCGCCCCGGCCGATGATCGCCGCCAATCGCCTAAGCGTTACGCGATGAAGAAGTCGATCAACCTCTGGGCGTTTCCCTATCCACAGCGGTTGAATCTTGAGGAGTGCCTGAAACTCGCCAAGGCGGCCGGGTTTGACGCCATTGAACTCAACTACGACCTGGAGAACGACCTTTCGCCGAAGGCGTCGGCCAAGGAGCTTGCCGGTATTCGCAAGCTCGCCGATTCGATCGGCATCGAGATCAGCGGCCTGTGCTCGTTTCTGTTTTGGCCCTATCCGCTTTCGAGTAACGATCCTGCCAAGCGCGCCCGCGGTTTGGAATTGGCCGGGTTGATCGGCGAAGCGGCGCATCACATGGGCGTCGAGAATGTGCTGGTTGTCCCCGGCGCGGTTCACATCCCGTGGCGTAACGATCACGAACCGGTTCCCAACGATGTCTGTGACCGCCGCGCTCGCGAAGCTGTGGGCCAACTCGTCAAGCAGGCCGAGAAGCTCAAGGTGTCGCTCAACATGGAGAACATCTTTTTCAACGGCTACTTGATGACGCCGATGGAGATGAACACGTTCGTCGACAGCTTCGGCAGCGAACGCGTGCAGGTGCACTTCGACACGGGCAATATCGCCATGTTCCAGAACGCCGAGCATTGGATCCCCATTCTCGGCAAGCGGACGAAGAACATTCACTTCAAAGAGTTCACGAAGAAAGGGACCGACTACTCACTCGAAACCTTTCGGCCGCTGCTCGACGGCACGACGAATTGGCCCGCGGTGATGGCGGCTCTCGATGCGGTCGGCTATCGCGGTTACGTGACGTTCGAGTACTTTCATCCGTATCCGCACTATCCCGAGGCGCTGATTTATCAGACATCGGACTCGCTGGATCGCATCTTGGGACGGTTGCCCGCTTGAAAATATGGGGACGCGGGCCTAAATTGCACGCCTCATCTCTCCTGACTTTCGTCTCTTGCGGAATTGACGTTCCATGAAAGCGGTCGCCGTTCTTCCCGGTAAGCCCAACAGCGTGTTTCTAACCGATCTCGCCAAGCCTAGCGTGGACGACGTTCCCGGCGGTCGCGGCGTGTTGGTCAAGGTGCTCAAGGTCGGTGTGGATGCCACGGATCGCGAGATCAACGAAGCGAAGTACGGCAACGCTCCGCCTGGCTACAACTTTCTTGTGCTGGGTCACGAGTCGTTCGGCATTGTCGAGGCCGTGGGCCCCAATGTGCGGCATGTGAAACCCGGCGACTATGTCACCGCCACGGTGCGTCGGCCTGGTTCGTCGATCTACGATCAGATCGGCACCTGCGACATGACCAGTGAGGAGACGTACTACGAGCGCGGCATCAATCTGTTGCACGGCTTCATGACCGAGCATTACGTCGACGATGCTGAGTACATCGTTCGTATGCCGGTGGGGCTCAAGCATCTGCACGTGCTCGCCGAGCCGATGAGCTGTGCTGCCAAGGCGGTGCAACAGGCTTACGAAGTGCAACGGCGGTTGAAAGTGTGGCGTCCGCGGATCGCCTACGTGATGGGCGCGGGACAAATCGGCCTGTTGACCACGTTGATCTTGCGTTTGCGGGGACTCGAGGTTTATACGTTGGCCCGCTCACCGGCACCGACGCTCAGCAGCGAGATCATCGAGGGGCTCGGAGCCCACTACGTCAGTACCCGCGAGCGCAGCTTGGTCCAGTTGCGTGGCGACGTGGGCAAGCCGGACTTGATTGTCGACGCGACGGGAGCGAGCAGTGTCTCGTTCGGTGCGATGGAGGTTCTCGGCCACAACGGTGTGTTGGTCTGGACCAGCATCACCGGCGGCAAGAATCACATCACGATCGAGGGGGACCGCATCAATCTTGATTGGGTGCTCGGCAACAAGCTGTTGCTTGGCAGCGTGAACGCCAATCGCGAACATTTCGAGTCGGGCATTCGCGACCTGGCGCTGGGCGAGATGATGTACCCTGGCGTGGTGCAAAAGATTCTCACCAACCCGATTCGCGGCATCGAGAACTATCAGGCGATGATGGACCTGCTGATGAGCGATCGCCCGCCGCTGAAGGTGTATGTCGAGATCGCCGACGGCTAGTCGACAAAGGGCGGGTTTGCTCGAATCACCAATGCCACGTGACGGCGCGCACATGTTCGGGCACAAAATTGTCGCGAAATGACCGTCGCGTCAAAATCTCTTCGGTGATGGCCCAAACCTGCGCCGCCTTGAGAAACAGGTAATAGAACGGCATCAGCGGCGCAACAAGTCCGATGCACAAATCTCGCCGCCGATCGAGTGAGTAATACAGCACGACGAGCAGATTCACGATCTCGATCCCGGCATAGGCTAGGTAGTTGAGGAACAGCAGCTTGCCGAGATCCTCGTGACTGTGCCAGATGAGATAGCCGAGATAGCCCCAAAACGCGTAGAGCAGCACCACGCTGAACAGCCACGAGTCGACGAGCATCGCGAGGTTGCTCCAGCGAAAGTGCGGCGCGAACGGATTCGCCAGATCGACATGCTTGCGGCAGTTGAACGTGATCGTGGCCCATTCCCAGCGGCGGCGTTGAAAGAACAGCCGCTTCCACGACACGGGCAGGTTCGTCAAGCACTGGGCATACGGCGCCAGTGCGATCGTGTAGCCCGCCTTGCGCAGTCGCAGCACGAGATCGCCATCTTCGCCCGGCCCGACGTCCCAGCCTTGCACACGTTGCAACGCATCGCGCCGGAACGCCCCGAAGGCACCAGAGACAATCGCGAGGATATCGAGGCGATGCGCGAACATCCGGCCGACAAAGATGCTGCGGAGATACTCAAAGGCCTGCAGCCACGTGATGAGTTTCAAAAACGGATTGCGGGCGATCACCGTTCCCGACACGGCACCCACCGCGGGATCAGCCATCGGCTGCACGATCTCCCAAATCGCACCGGGGCCAAGATGCGAGTCCGTGTCGACACACACGATCACCTCGGCCTGCGTGAACGGCAGCGCCGCGTTGAGCGCCGACGACTTGCCGCCGCGGCGCGGCTTGCGGATCACCAGCACATTAGCATGCGTCAACGCAAACTCGGTGGCGACATCGGCCATGCCGTCGGTCGAGCCATCGTCGACGACGACAATCTCCATCCGCGGATAACTGCCCCAGACCGATCCCAGCGTTGATGCGATCGTGTCGGCCTCGTTGAGTCCCGCCAGCACCACACACACGCTCGGACAATATTCGTGCGGCCGAGCGTCGGTCGCACCCGTGAGAAGTCGCCATATATCGCTCACGAAGTCGCACGCCCACATCACGAGCGAGCCGAGCACATAGCGCGGTGCATCGAGCAACAGCAGCGGAGTTAATGCCCAGAGGAGCTCATCGGACCGAATCGATGAGCACCAATGGATCCAGTCGGTGAACATGATAACCGATCAACTGTTGTTCGCTGAGTTGCGACGCCGGACAACGCATCCCGCACCGTAGACATTGGGCAATGTGCTCCGGCGTGCTGTCACGCCAGTTGCAATCCAGGCAGTGGTACGGACCGGCGAGATACTCGAAGTCGGCCCCCACGACCAGATGCTTCGCTCGGCACTTGGGACACATCAAATCGCCGTGCTGCTCGAACTTTTCGACAAAGCCGACGTAGGCACACGCAAAGTGATGGATCAACTGAATGTTGCCCAGCCGGGCCGAGCCACATTTGCGGCAGCCATGGCGAAACGTCGGCAGCGCTCGACACGCCGAGCAAACCTGTACATAGTCCGTCACCACCGGCCGAGTCACGCCCAAACCACACCAACGGGTCAGCGCTTCTTCATTGGCAGGCGGAGCGAGACTGAACGTGCGAGCGTCGAACCATGGCTGCAATTGTTCGGCACGAAACACGCACCGCTCGGGCTCGACGAACTCGACACCGATTCGTTTCCCCTCGCTCGACTCGATCACGTTCCGCATCCGCACGGTCGAAAAGTGATACTGGCTCGACTCGCTCTCGACACCGACCACCAGGGTCGACAGCCGCGGCGGCTCGCTCTGGTCGATTCGCAAACTCATGCCGCCGACGCTGACGTCGATCGTGTAACCTTCGCCGACACGTTCTTCGTCGGGACTGCCATCGGCCAACACGGGGATCGTGATCACGGGTCGCGTGAGGAGATAGCGCGGATGACGACGACGCTCGCCCGGCGGAATCACCTCCGGTGCGGCGTAGACGCGCGTCTCGACATTCTTGGCGGGATCGGCCGATCGATTCATGACCGCAGACCCCACAACGTTTCGACTTGCGACCAGTCGATCTTGGGCAACTCGCGCGGCAACCGCACCTCGGCACCCAGGCGAAGCATGTCCGCGTCGGCCGGGGTCTCGGGCCGTAGATAGACCGGCAAGACCTGCTGTCCGCGGCGATAGTAACGTTCGAGCGACTCGGGAACCGCAGCAAAAGCGTCACCCAGCCGAGTCACTTCGACATGAATCGGCGTTTGAAACGGAGCAATATCCAACCGCAACGACCGGCCTGCTTGGAAATCGACGAGCTTTTCTTGCGGCACGAACAGCACCACCTCGAGCGAGCCTTCGCACAACAGCTCCACGAGCGGCGCGGTGTCCACGGCTTGCTCGCCCGAGAACGCGTGTGTCCGGACGACTTTGCCCGCGGCGGGGGCGCGGATCTCGCCTTCGTGCGACTCGGCCCGCAGGCGTGTGAGTTCCCGACGCAGCGCGTCGATCTTCTCACGCTTCGGTCGCAAGCGAGTTTCCTGCAACGATTGATCGGCGTCGCTCAATTCGGCCCGTTGCTTGAGGCGTTCGAGCGCGATTTGAATCTTCTCGACTTTGGCGCGTTGCCCTGACTCGGCGAGTTGCACCGCTTCATGATCGGCGTCGGAGGTGGCCGAGCGAAGCTTCAGTTCGCGCGAACGAACCAGCTGTTGGGCTAGAGCATCGAGCAGCGATTCTTCTTTGAGCAAGTTACCCCACGTCTCGAAATAGTCGGCCGAGGCCTTCTCACGTCGCTCGCCGAGGACTTGATGCTCCCACTTGAGCTGCGCCATCTCGGCATCGAGCTCTGCCACGGCGAGATGCAGCTCGTCGTTGAGTCGTTCAAGCTTGCGGCTCAACTCCGGGCGGTCGATCGTCAGCAGCAACTGCCCCTCCCGGACCACATCGCCGTCGGAGACATGTTTCGAGCGAACGATGCCGTTCCAGGGTGGACTTACACGCACGATGCGGCCCGTGATCGTGCCATAGGTTCCGTATCGAAAGAACGTGGTCCCCGCCAAGTACGCGATCGATCCGAACATGGCCAACATCAGAAAGCCCACGAACAGTCGTCCCTTTGGGCGTTTCGGGAGCGGGGCCTGCTTGGCACCAGCGACCGGAGTATTCGCGGCCGAGGGGGCGTTCCAGCCCGGGCGTGCCGCGCCGGGCGCTGAACCACGCGGATCGATGCCCACCGCCGAATTGCCCGGGCGCGGAGCCGCTGGTCCGGGGGTGAGCGGAGCTCCGTCAGCGGGGCGATAGACAGGAGTTTCAGGCCGCACGGCGAGTGACCTTTCGCAAACAACGTGTTTCGACGACGATCGTAGCGTTCGTCCCGAGACGGACTGCCACGTTGAAAACCTAGGTCGCGGCTGGTGTAGACGGGCCCGTTCGGCACCCAGGCGTGCTCCCGGAATCAGACCACGATGAGCGTCCGCTGCGGGTCATGACGAAATTGACGACAAAATCGATGAAACTCAGCCTGCCGTAAGCCGGTATCGTAGGAAGAAGTAGACCGGCAACAAGCGGAGCGCTGTTCCGGCGAGGAGTTGAGAGCGGTCACCATGGCGAATCCATACCGATACTTGCCGGAACTGCGCGGACTGGTTCTGGCCTACGAGCGTTCGTGGGTGCTAGTGACGGCGCTCGTCACTCTGACCATGATGTGGCAAGTTCAACATTCTCCGGCTGACGAGGCGTCAAAACTTGGCGGGCTGGGCCGGGTCACGAACTTTGAAATGACCGACATCGCCGGTCGGTCGCATGAACAGTCTGCGTGGCGCGACACGAAGGGAGTCGTGATCGTGTTCCTGGGGATTCAATGTCCGATCTCGAACGGCTACGCCCAAGAGCTCGCACGATTGGCCGAGTACAGCGCGGCTCGCGGGGTAGGGTTCTTGGGCATCCACGGCGATCCCGACGTGACAACCGAGCAGGCTACAACCCACGCCCGAGACTTTGGACTGAAGTTTCCGATCATCCTCGATCCCGAGCAGGTCACCGCGCGGCAAGTCGGCGCGCGGACGATGCCCGAGGCGGTCGTGTTGCGTCCCTCGGGCGAAGTCATTTATCGCGGCCGGATCGACGATCGTTACGCGTCAATCGGCCGGCAACGAGTTGCCGCCACCCGTCACGATTTGCAACTCGCGATCGACGCCGTCGTCGCGAACAAACTGCCCGAGATCGCCGAGACGAAAGCGATCGGCTGCCAGCTTCCTCGCCCTTCGACCAAGAACTAAGCACCAAGCACAAAGTACATTTGCGTTATGTCACGCATCATCCCCCTGCTACTCATCACTGCGATATCACTTGCCACGCACTCGGCGACGGCCGCTGAGGTCACGTTCAACAAGCACATTGCTCCGCTGGTGTGGCAGCAATGTGCGAACTGTCACCGCCCCGGGCAAGTGGCACCGTTCTCGCTGCTCAGTTATCGCGATGTGCAAAAGCGAGCGGAGCAGATTCGCGACATCACCGCCGAGGGGCTCATGCCGCCGTGGTCGCCCGCCCCGGGCCATGTCGCCTTTGCGAACGGACGACGGTTATCGCGCGAGGAGCAAAAACTGCTCGCCGATTGGGTCGCTGGCGGGGCGGTTGAGGGAGCCGCGAGTGATCTGCCCCCGCTGCCGAAGTTTCCCGAGGGGTGGCAGCTGGGCGAGCCCGACCTGGTGCTGCAATTGCCCGAGCCGATCGACGTTCCTGCCACCGGTCGCGATCTGTACATCAACGTGATCCTGCCGCTCAAGGTGCCGACGGGCAAGTATCTCAAAGCGATCGAGTTTCACCCGGGCAATCGTCGCGTGGTTCATCATGCGGTATTGTTTAACGATGCGACGGGCAAGTCGCGTGAGCTCGATGCAGCCGATCCGAAGATGGGTTTTGAACGGGTCACGCCGCCAGGAAAATTTTTGCCCGGCACGATGGCCATCTGGACGCCGGGTCGCAATCCGCTGCCGCTGCCCGCGGGATTGTCGATGCCGTGGCCGGAGGGGAGCGATCTGGTGCTGAACCTGCATCTGCACCCGAGCGGCAAGCCCGAGCAAGAGCAATCGACCGTCGGTGTCTTCTTCACCGACGAAGCCCCGCAGCGTTCGATGATCGATCTCACGTTGATCGATACCAAGATCGATATCCCGCCCGGCGAGAAGGCGTTTGTCACGACCGACTCGATCACACTGCCGTTCGACATGGATGCGCAGATGATTTTTCCGCACATGCATTTGATCGGCAAACAGATGCGAGTCTCGGCCAAGCTGCCCGACGGCGCGGTGAAAATTCTGTTGTGG
>JAEUIL010000262.1 GCA_016794255.1 Planctomycetaceae bacterium
GCATACGGCGTAAGCCCACCCCCAGCCGCAAGCGTGCCGTAGCAGCAAATTACCGCCAACGAGTCGTACGGGCTGCACAGTAACCCGTGGCCGCGCGCCGAGCAAGCAGGCCTCGATGACCGTGCAGCGCGAACCGCTCGGGGTCAGTTGTTCGGTTCTAAACGATTGTGCCGATTCGGTCAGTCGTAGGCCGGAACCAGTCCGCGCAGTTCCGGTGGGCAGTGGGTCAGATTCACCATCGCGATTTTGTGAGTATTCTCAGCCGGAGCGGCGCTGCGCTGGTTGCCGGCCCACGGGCTCGGTTCTCGGTCATGAAGCGCAATTTGAAACCTGCCACGACGCCGATTCCGACCTAGGCTTGAGGTGCCAATCCCCCCACCTGATTCGCACCCCGCCATGCACGACCCGCGTGTCCTCGATCAACTCGTGGCTGCCTCGCGCGAACTGTATAGTTTGCCGACAGTCGCCGTGCGCGTGTTGGAATTAACCTCGCATCCGGCCGTCGATTCGACGCAACTCAAACGCTGTATCGAACAAGATCCCGCTTTGACCGCCAAGCTGCTGCGGGTGGTGAACAGTTCGCTCTTTGGCATGGCGAGCCAGGTGGCCGACGTTGGTCAAGCGATCACGATCCTGGGCATCAAACCGTTGAAGCTGCTCGTGCTGGGCTTCTGTCTGCCCGAGGGCCTGTTTCAAGATCAGGCTGGCGAGGTGTTGGCTTGGTACTGGCGACGCACGTTGACCAAGGCGGTCGCGGCTCGTGAAGTGTGTGTGCAAGTCTGGAAACTCTCGGGCGACGAGGGCTTTGTCGTCGGTTTGCTCGCCGATCTGGGGCTGCTCGCGTTTGTGCAGGGATTTGGCGAGCCGTATGTCCGCTTTCTCCGCCGGGTCCACGAGCGCGGCACGGCGCTCGAGCAGGCCGAGCGACGCGCCCTGGGCTTCGATCATCGCCAATTCACCGGTCGCTTGGTCGATCAGTGGAACCTGCCGCACAAGCTTCGCGATGCGATTCTGGCCAATGTCATTCAGCCCGATGGCAGTTTGCCGGCGGTCGTCGAGGAGACGGCATCGCCGCTGGCCGCTGTGCTGCATCAGGCCGATCTGCTCACCGAACTACTCTGCGATTCACGCTCGGGCGTGCTCGGCGAGTTGCTCGAATGCGGCCGAGTGCCGTTAACCGAAGAACAACTGAACGCCTTGGTGGCGACGCTGAACGAGAAGGTCGAACAGCTCGCCGAGGTGCTGCGGGTCGAGCTTTCCGAGTGTCGTGACTACAGCGAGATTCTTGCCGAATCGCGACGACAACTGATTCTGATCGCCAATGACGCCGCGATCGAATTGGCCCAACGAGCCCAAAACCAAACGACGGGACACGAGCCGTTGCAGCCCGAGCTGGAGTTGGTTGACGAGGTGCAATCGCTCACCGCCGCGGTGGCCCGTTATCAGCCGGGCATGAAAGCGCCGCGAGCCCCGGTCGTTGCGGCTCCCAGCTTTGGCACCGGCACCAAACTCGCCGCGACGCACAACACGGCCGTGGTTCACGAGACTGCCCCGCACGACGTGCTTCGCGAGCAATTGTCGCTCGCCAGTCAGGTCTGTCGGCAAACGCACGTCCCGCTCAGTCTTTTGATCGTCGAACAAGGCGTCGCCGATCCCGCCACGTCGAGTTATAGCAACGGAGCGCTCGAACGATGCGAAAGTTACTTCGAGCTGCTCGACACCGACGGCAAACTGCTCTTGCCGTTGGGACAGCACAAGTTGGCCGTGGGACTAATCGACTGTGATCGGCGGTTGGTGGGCGAACTGGCCCGGGGCATGGTCAAGTTCTTGGGCAACGATCACGCTGGCCGCAAGCCACTGACCGTGCACTTGGGCGCTGCGACGGTCACGCGTCCGTCGCCGAACTTCGACGTGGCTCGGCTCATTGAGGCCGCCGAGCGTTGCTGTTACGCTTCACGCACCGCCGGCGGCAACGTGCTGAAGTCGATCGAGATTTACTAAGCGATCAAAAAGAGTATCTATCACGCTCCGCGTGATGGGCGCTGGAATCGACTCAGCGCAAATCGTTCTCGATTAATAATGCCAATCCGCCATCACGCGGAGCGTGATGAATACTCTTTTTAGAGCGGACAGCGCGGCAGCTTCCGCGGATACGGCGGAGGCTCGACCGGCGGCAGCGGATCCTCTTCGGTCTCGAGCCACTGGGCCCGCTCTTCCTCGCTGGCGTAGTAACGCAGATACACCTCGGGATTCACGGCCGTGTCGGCGCAGTCCCAGTGCAGGTAATTCTCGCCCCGATCGAAGCACTTCTCGGGACTCGACAGAATATCGCGAAAGATGATCGTATAGAGCTGTCGATCCGAGAGATGATCGGTAAAATCGAGCACGATCCGTTTGTCGAACAGCTTTTGGATCGTGTCCCACAAACGTTCGTGCAGTTCGTCGTCGTCGAGCGATTCCGGAGCCGGGATCGACAGCGCTGGCTCGAACCACTGCGCGATCGGCGTGATCGGCGCTCGTTCCCAGGCCAACATGCTCTCGAGCCACTTGTTCTCGACCGGCGTCGGCAAGCGATGGGCGTTGATCGAGACGTACGCCTCGTCCAAATACGGGTCGAGCGCGTCGCGCAACTGAGCGTTGCGCAACAGATGATCGACCTCGTCGGGACGGACTTGGTGGGGCAACTGGGACATCGGCGATATCCGTTGTACGAATGGACAAGTGCATGCCGTGTGCGGCACAAGTTTGACTCTACCAAGCCCAATACCGCCTTCAAGTATAATCGCAGCACGCTAGCATTCGTCTCTTTACGAGCCCCCCTGAACAACCGTTACAACCATGTCTGTCGAGCCGGCAAACTCTACTCAACTGCTAAAGTCACTGAGCCGCGAACTTGACGCCGACGTGATCGTCGACCCGTTCCACTGCTCGCTCTATGCCACCGACGCCAGTCTGTACGCGCTGCAGCCCACGGCGGTCGTCGTGCCCCGATCGGTCGAAGCCGTGCGCCGGACCGTCGAGTTGGCGGGCGAATTCGACACGCCGGTGATCGCTCGCGGCAGCGGCACTAGCCTGTCGGGCCAATCGATCGGCCGGGGGATCGTGATCGACTTTAGCAAGTATCTCAACCGCATCCTGGAGATCGACCCCGAGCGGCGGACGGCGCGGATTCAGCCAGGCGTGGTGCTCGATGTTCTGAACGCGGCTTGCGCTGCGCACGGCTTGCAGTTTGGGCCCGAGGTGGCGACCAGCAGTCGGGCAAATCTCGGCGGCATGATTGGCAACAACTCGGCCGGCGCACGTTCGATATTGCATGGCAAAGTGGTCGATCACGTGATCGCGCTCGACGTGGTGCTCGCCGATGGCTCACGGGTCCGCTGCGAACCCACGACCGCTGAGCAGCGTCGCGGCATACAAGCGTTGTCGACCGCCGAGGGACGCATCTACCGCGAACTCGATCGCATCGTGCACGACAATCGCGACGAGATCGTCGCCCGGTTCCCGGCGCTGTTGCGTCGCGTGAGTGGTTACAATCTCGACGAGTTCGTTCCCGAATCACTCGCGCGCATGCCACGAGCACCCAACGCGGCGCGGTCTCGTGAGTGGACAGCGAGCCAGTATCCCGCCGCCGATTGGAATCTCGCCCGGTTGATTGTCGGCGCTGAGGGGACACTCGGCTGTGTGACCGAGGCGCTCGTGAATCTTGTGCCGCTACCGCCGCAGCGCGCCGTGGTGGTCGTCGAGTTCGATTCGCTCACCGACTCGGTCGGCACGGTCAACGCCATGCTCGCGTATCATCCCTCGGCCATCGAGATGTTCGACGGCATGATTCTGCGGCTGGCCGAGAACAATCTGGAGTATCGCCGCAAGCTGAGCTTTGTGCAGGGGAAGCCCGAGTCGATGCTGATCGCCGAGTTCAGCGGCTCGACGATCGACGAAGTGCGCGAGCCGGCCGCGCGCTTAGCCGCCGAGATGCGCGCTTGGCCCGGGGTGACCCACGTGTTGAT
>JAEUIL010000289.1 GCA_016794255.1 Planctomycetaceae bacterium
CATCACGGCTCGCTACTACTCGGCCCGGACCATCGAGCTTGATCCGCAGCATATCGGCACGGTCTTCATCAATCGCGCGGGCGTCCACTTTCTCAAGGTGAAACTCGATCGATTGAATAACTAATGAGTGACTCATCCCATGGATGACACGACCTGCAACGTTCGAACTGCTAACAATGACTTTGCCGTCATCATTGACTCATGGCATTTCCCGGACGGCTGAAGTTCCGCTTCACACCTTTGAACTCGGGTCCCTGGATGCAAAACTGCACGACATCGCCGCCGGTCCGACGCGGACTGGCGTGCCATACCCTGGGTGTCAGCGTGGTGATACTCGGCCAAACATCCTGTTTCCCCCTTGGCGCATGACCGGCGGTGGCCTTGAATAAGATGTCATGAGCACCGCCGCCGAGATTGCTGAGACCGTCGCCCCCGTCGAGCCGGCGCTGAATGTGCAGCCGCTGTGGATTGGCCCGATCAAGGTCGACCCGCCGATTCTGCAAGCGCCCATGGCGGGCTACACGAACTACGCCTATCGCCAGATCGTGCGCGACTTTGGCGGGGCCGGGCTGCAAGCGACCGAAATGGTCAGCGCGCGCGGCTTTCTCGCCATCGAGGAACATCACGACGAGTTTCCCGACCGACTGTGGGGCGTCAAAGACGAGGCCCGGCCGCTCGCCGTGCAGATGTGGGACAACGATCCCGACACGCTCGCCGAAGTCGGCGCGCGGCTGGCCCACGAGTTCAAAGTGAGCGTGGTCGATATCAACTTCGGCTGCCCCGTCAAGCAAATCAGCGAACATGCCCACAGCGGGTCGTATCTGCTGCGTGAACCGGACCGGATCGGTCGCATTATCGAAAAAGTCGTAGCGGCTTGTGCCCCGACGCCCGTCACGGCCAAGATCCGCCTCGGCTGCGATCGCACGTGCGTCACCGCTCCGCATGTGGCCGAGATCGTCGAGCAGTCGGGAGCGGCGGCCCTCACGGTGCATGGGCGCGTGGCGAGCGACTTCTTTCGCGGCAATGCCGATTGGGAGCAGATCTCGGCCTTGAAGCAACGCTTGAAACGTATCCCGCTCATCGGCAATGGCGATCTCGACACGCCGCAAAAGGTCGTCGCGGCGTTTCGACAGTACGATGTCGACGGCGTGATGATCGCTCGCGCGGCGCTGAGCAAACCGTGGCTGTTTCGCCAAGCAGCGGCAGCCTTGCGCGGTGAAGCGATTCCGGCCGACCTGACGTTGGACCAGGAACGAACGTTGCTGCTCGATCATTATCGGCTGGTGCTCGAACGATTCGGCCCACAAAAGGGGACGCTGCTGATGCGCAAGTTCGCCTGCTGCTACGCCCAGGGCCGCCCCGGCTGTCGCGAGTTCCGCACCAAGGTGTGCCATGTCTTCACGCCCGACGAGTTTTACGAAGTCGTCGAGCGGTACTTCCCCAAGTTTGCGTGTGTCGAAGCGTTCGATACCGCCAAGCGACGCGCGACCCCTGAGGATTAGTCCAATGAGTCTGAGTGCAGCCGCCCGGTCTTTGTTGCTCGTCGCACTCAGTATTCACGCGGCACTCGCCGAGCCCTTCGTGGCGGTCGACCGCGCTAGCAACGCGGTCGCGGAGATTGTTCTGCCCTACGATCCGGCGACCAAACAAGGTTTCGATTGGCAACAGATCACGCAGCCCCGCGTGCCGATCAACTCGCCCGAGTACCGACTGCGGCAGGGAATCGAGTTCCTGCAAGAGGCGGTGCGCCGTTTGACCGACGCCACGCCAGCGGTAAAGAGCGGCACCGATACGAGTCACGGAATCATCTTCGTTCGTTGGGCCGACGCTCCGCGCGAGCTGCGCGATGATGCCAAGATAAAAACGGCGCTCGCGAACGATGGTTCGGATCCGTACAACCATCGCGAAGCGTTCTATCTGCGCAGCGAACGCGATCGGCTGTGGATCGTCGCGAATACGATCGACGGTTGGCTAGCGGCGATTCCTACGTTGCTCGAAACCGTCGATTACGAAGTACTCGGCATGGGGCCGAATTGGACCTATGTGCCCGGCGAGCATCGGCAGCGATTGGCGTTTGACGTCGAGCTGACGAGTCGCCCGAGCTATTACTTGCGACAACTTTCGCCCACGTCGGGTCAATCGTACGGCGTCGGCACCATCTCGGAACGGGCCAAGCTGCCGCTGGTCGATCCGGCGGACGAATATGTCGAACGCAGCTACGCGCGGTGGGCCATCGGCATTCGCAACGCCGGTCGGTCGATGCCGCCGTTCCCCGGCCATGCGATGCAAGCGCATCACCGCGCGATCGTCGAGCACATGTTGCGAACCGGCTCGAAACAAGGTTTTCTGACGGCGAACACCACGCTCGGCCCCGATGCCGCTCGCCCGGCAGCCGACGAGACGCGCCAGCATCATCTGTGGTTGAACACCGATCCCGTTGGCTCGCCCGGTCACGCCCAGGTTTACACCTGCGATGGCAAAGAATGGCGCGAACGCAAGTTGATCGAGATCGGCACGAGCACTGATTTTTCGGTACCCGCCGTGCGTCAGATCGTGCTCGCCGAGATGCAGAAACGAGCCGAGCGACACTTTGCCGAGCAGCCCGACGAGTGGTTCGTGTTCGGTACCGAGCCCGAGGATGGCGCAGGCCTCGCGCGGATCGGCGAGTGGTCGGCGAATCCGCAATGGTATGTCGAATATCTGCGTGACGAGAAACTCGCTTGGCCGCAGCAGTTTGTCCTGCACGGCTATCGCGGCATCGATCAGCCCACGGAGCGCTGGGCCCCCCACTTCACGGCCGATCATGTGTTTGGCTTCAACAACTGGCTGCTGCGCGAGTTTGACAAGTGGATTGATTCGCTGCCGCCCGAACAGCGCGTCACCAGCACGGGACAGTCGAAGAAAGACCTGACTCGGTGCAGCTTGTACAGTTACGCCTATCACGATGTCCCGCCGCACATCAATCTCGATCCCCGCATTCGCGTGATGATCGCCGGGTATCCCAAGCATCGCGGGCTGAAAGAATGGAAGCTGTTTCCGCGTCAGCATGATGTCGCCGCGGCGTTCAAATTGGTGCTCCCCCGCGAACCGTCGGGCGAGTACCGCATCATTAGCCTCGCGTACTACAGCGACCATTCGCTCGACGGTATCCCGGCCAATTGGAGCGCCGCGCCAGCTCGCATTGTCGACGATCTGCGTTCGACGTACGAAGCCGGTATTCGTGCGTTGACCTACGAGACCGACTTCAACTTTGGCAAGTACGGGCTCGCGTACTACTTGATGAGCAAAGTGCTGTGGAATGCGAATCTCACGGCCGAACAACTCGATTCGATTCGTGATCGGTGGCTGCAACGGTCGTTTGGTTCGGGCTGGCGAGAGATGAAGTCGTACTACGATCTGATGCTGATCGACAACCTGCCCGTGAACGCCCCGGCGGCGTGGGCCAAAGCGATCCGGCTGATCGACGCGGCCGATCAACGTGTCGACCCGCAGCAAGAGTCCGCGGCGCAGCGACGCATCTATGACGTGAAACAGTACTGGTACTACTACTATTTGCTCGATGCGGATAAGGCCCGGAAGGATTCGCCCGAGCTGCTCGAGTTCACCTGGAAAGGGCAGATGTCGTACATGAACGCGATGCACATGGTGCTCAATCGCGGCTTTACGGAACGTGCGTTACGCAATGTCACGCCCGAGGCTCTGCGTCAGGGCCCGGCGCATTACACCTCCGAGGAAACGGCCCGGTGGTGGTCGACGGTCTTGAAGCATTGGCCCACGGTTGATGTGACGACCTTTGCCGAATCGTCGCTCGTCAACGGCACGCCGGGCCGCGACGTCGATTTGAACGACTTGGTCCGCGTGACCGATTTCGCTCAGCTCAACACGGGCAATCCGTTTCTCTTCAACAGTGCCCAAGCTCCACCGACGACCTTTCTCAACGTGGCGAAGGCTGGCGAGCCGATCGGCTTTGTCTACGCTTGGCCGTACAAGGCGAACGAGTTGCGATTCTACGGGCCCAAGGATGTGCCGTACGGCGTCGAGTGGTGGGACCGCGAACAGCGGCGTTGGACACCGATCGTCGACGTGACGTTGACCACCGTGGCATCCCAGTTGGTGACCGCTGCCAAAGATGGCCGCGAACGGCAAGTCGCCCGAGTTGAACTGACCGCGCCGCACACGGGTACGTACCGCATCGAGGTCGGCCGCGGTGGGTTTCTGGCCACGCTCGCCGGTCTGGGGTTCGATGTGCCGCAACAGACGTATCAGTCGCGGCAGTCGTTCACCTATCCCGGCCGACCACGCGGGCTGACGCAAGACGCCGCGTACATCTACATTCCCAAGGGGACCAAGTCGCTCGACCTTGAGGTGTACGACTCGCACAATCACAAAAGCGTGCATCTCGCCGCGGGTGCCAACGCGAAGGGTGTGACCAAGTGGCGCGAGGTCGACATCAGCCGCCGCGGCACGCATCGCGTCGTCCTTGAGCCCGGCGAGACCGGTCAGTTGGCCAAGATCACAGGCAACGGCTTTGCTCCGCCGCTGTTGTACTCAGTGCCCAATCTATGGGCAAAATCGCCCGCGGAACTGGTGATTCCGCGAGCGATTGCGAGTGCCGATGGATTAACGATCGCGCCATAGTGCCGCGACCACAGATCACGGCTTGATGCTCATTTGCCATCGGCCTTGTTCTCTTGCTCCTCTTCGAGCGTCGTGAGATCGATGCCCAGGTAATCGGTCGCGTACTTTCCGACAGGCACATAGCCTTTGTCCTGCGCCACATGCGGGTGGGTTACGAGCAAGCCGTAGTTGCGCATCACGAATTGCAGACCGGAACAATCTTCGATCGCCTGGAGGGCCGAGAGCAGCGACACCTGCGCGACATTGATCGAGAAAGTCATGTCGGGACTGACTCCGCCTGCTACGTCGATCGTGATGTTCACGCCGTTCTGCGTACGGATCAAATTGAGCAGGTCTTGCAGCGAAACGTCGATTGCCTCGAGCGTCACGGGCTGTTTGACAATCTTTTCGAGCGTCTTTCGTGCGACTTGCGAATGGGGCACCTGCGGCTCGGCACCTGCCGGTTGATCGTGATTGTTGAGCGCCTGTCCGCCTGTGAATTGCGTCATGTAGTGTAGTTCAGTTGCCATCTGCTCATATTCGCCTTGGGCGAGCACCAGTGCCGCTTCGATCTCGGCCTGCCGGATAGGATCCTTCTCCGCTGCGACCCGTTTCTTGAGCTGATTGACTTCTTCACGCTTGTTCTTCAGCTGTCCCCAACTGGCCGCAATCTGACCCACAACGTGCAACCGCACTTTGTCAAACTCGGCGCGGGCGGCGGTGATCTTCGCCTGCGCGGCGACAATCTCTGGATGGTTCTGCAAGCTGCCGTTGATCGCCGCTTCGAGACTCTCGGGCGGTTCGACGGCCTGCACCACGCCGGCTCCTGCGATCAAAGCAAACCATACGATAGCTCCGGTCCTAATCGCGTGCATGACGTTGCTCCTTATCTCGGTTGTGATCTAGTTTCAATGCCATCAGTAGCCAACTATCCTTCTCAGGATCAATGGCCCGTTGTTCATTCGATGCCAAGGCAAGTGCCCGCGAGTAGCGATACACGGCCGACTCCATTCGTCGCGGGTCGCTAAGTTCGCGATCTCCTTGGCGACGTTGCACCTCATAAGCGTTATGCCGCGTCTTTGGCGCGGCCTTTTGAGCCACGGCCGGTGTCGCTCGCGCCGTCTGCTTGACGACGGGTGAAGCCACTTCGGGCCCGGCCGAAACCCAGTGCATGGTCAACATTCCCGCCGCAAAACAGCCGATCCAGAGCGAAACGTTACGAACCTGCCGCAGTCGTCGCCGTCCACGCACCACGCCGAGCGTTTGGCCCAATACGCGTTCGCGCAGTGCTGCTGAGACGGCGTCATCGTTGCTCAGGATCTCGGCCAATGGATCGTAGGATTCGTCATTCGGTGACATGATCGGAGTCCGTATTCAGTTGACTTGGTGAGTTCAGCGCGGCTCGCGGGTCAGTCGACCATACACGTCGCGAAACGCTTGCCGAGCCCGGGTAAGGAGTGATTCAATGGACTTCGGCGTCTCGTTCCAACTCGTTGCGATCTCGGCGACACTGCAACCGTCGAGATACTTGGCTCGCAACACCGCCGCGTATCGATCCGATAGCGAGGCCAGCGTCGCCGCGATCTCGGGCTGTTCGTCCCACGCCGACGCTTCACCACGCTCGTCGGCCACGTCGTTCAGGTCGTGATCGCGCCCCGTGGTTTGGCCGTGCCGTCGCGCCAGATTCCGCAGTTGGTTCACCGCAATCCCCCTCAGCCATTGCTCAAGCGAACCTTGCTGCGGATCAAAATCGACCAGCCGCCGCACGGCCACGAGCCACGTCTCTTGCACGATCTCGTCGACCCAATCGCTCCGCGTGCCACACTTCCAGCGCACGAAGCGCAGCAGCGCCGCGAACGACTCGTCGTAGATCGTGCGCCACGCCGACTCGTCGCCGTCGAGCACGGCGCGTCGCAGCCAGTGTTCACGTTCGGCACGGCTGTGCGGCGTCATGGGCGACTCGGCTTCGTTCCACGGTGCGACTATGAAAAGATTGTCAGGCCGGCGGAGAATCCTGCGGACAAAATGTCAAGATTCTCGCGATCGGTCGCCCGACCAAAGTGCCCGGCCTGCCCGGTTTCGCGGTTTTGGTCGACAAACCATCTTTACATGGCGTCCGTCGCACCGCAAAATAAACGCTCAATCTGGTGGTTTTCATCGCGGCCTTCCCCCACGGGAGGCCGCGTTTCGTTGCGCAAGTGTCAATCTGAACGAGGTGAGCGATGGACGTCATTCCCATGAGCCGGACAGGCTTTGACAAACTCAAGGCTGAATTGAAGCACATGGAAGATGTCGAGATGCCCGCTCTGGCCAAGCGAATCGCTGAGGCCCGGGCCGAGGGTGACTTGCGCGAGAATGCCGAGTACCACGGCGCCCGCGAGAGCCAGGGGATGCTCCAGGCCAAGATCAATTTGCTGCGCGAC
>JAEUIL010000241.1 GCA_016794255.1 Planctomycetaceae bacterium
GCACGACCACAATCACGGTCACACGCACCATCACGACCATCATCACGGCGCGGCGTCGCTGCTCGAACAACCGCTCGGCTGGGTCGGCGTGGCGATTGGCCTCTCGCTGCATACCGCGCTCGACGGCATGGCCCTCGCCGCGCATGTTCATTCCGACGCCAAGCACGCCACGCTCTCCGGACTGCTCGGTCTGGGGACGTTTCTCGCGATCATGCTGCACAAGCCGCTCGATGCCCTGTCGATCACGGCTCTGATGACCGCTTCCAACTGGCCCAAGAACGTCCGGCAAGCGGTGAACGCCGGCTTTGCCGCGATGTGTCCGTTTGGCGCGATCCTGTTCACGCTGGGGTTGCAACACACCACGCTTGAGCAACAGCAAGTGATCGGCGCGGCATTGGCGTTCTCGTCCGGCGTGTTCGTGTGTATCGCCCTGGGCGACCTGCTGCCCGAGTTGCAGTTCCACACCCACGATCGGCTCAAGTTGTCGCTAGCGCTGATTGCCGGCGTGACGCTTGCATATTTGATCGGCTTCATCGAGCCGGGGCACGTTCATCAGCACGGCCCGCTCACGCCGCCGGGCAATTAAACGAACAAGCCGAGATCCCTGTTCGAGATCACGGCTTGTCGCGGATTCACGCGAATGCTGCTTTGTCGTGCGCGCCCTGTCCACATTTTTGTGGGCATGGCACACGACTGATTTCCATGCGATCAATGGCGTGGTGTTCGCACGTAGTAACCGCCGAATTGATCGGTGTGGTTCGGCCAACGCGGGGTCGGACGGAACACTTCGCCATCGACTTGTCCGGGGATCCGTTGGAACTGATTGTAGATCGGTTCGACGGACATGCCGGTCACGCCCCACGAGTACTTCGTCTGCAAGTTCGCGCGGCGTGGCACGACCTGGGCATAAGGCACGCCCCACGACGGATCGTAATAGCTCTTGTGCCACATCACGCCCGGCGCTAAGCGATTCGACCGGGCATTGAAGTATGGCGTGGCCGACAGGGCGGGTGCGGTCAGCGTCGCAATCATGAGCGCCGACAGCAGCAGTTGACTTGGTTTCATGAGCGACTCCTTCATGGTTTACCAGAACGAAACGCGGGTATAGTTGACCGGCACAATCGGGTGTCCCGGGGCATAGCGGAAGTAACGGCGCGAGTGCGGATTGAGCCACGCTTGCGGCATCAGCGGTTGATAGGTCACGTAGGTGTGACCGACCCATTCGGGCGCGGGGAGCGGCGAGACATACATTTGCGCCGGGGTCGCCGGGCCGTTCGTGTAGTTGTTGTAGAACAGATCGTACTGCGGTTGGACGCGAATGATCGGATCGCGCGTCTGGGCCGACGCATCGACAGCGGCCGCGGCAAGCACCACCGCCGCGAGCGCCAGCGGGCGCACAAGACGAATCAACATGGGAAGTGACTCCTTCCGTGGTAGGGACGACAACGGGGTCCTGGTTGTGTTGGTAGCCAGACTCGTCGGGGTTCGGACGATTGCTTGTCGGGATCAAGCACCTCGAACCGAGACGAGTACGGCTGCCGAATTGCGATCGCGACTCTCGCCGCGCTCCGGTCCGCGTACCAGTCGTTTCGGTCGCACGGCATGGACGGAATGATCTTTCTCTAGCGGCCCTGCACGACGCGCACAGCTTGCCATTTGTACCGAGCAAAATGGCTGGGAGACCGGCCCGGAAGCCGCTATAATCCGCACCGCTGACACCCACGGAACCGTCGGCAAAATCCCGCCCGGTCCGCTTGTAACGGTTATGCCGTTCCTGCGGAAAATGACCTGTTACGGAGGACTACGTTGAGCATCGCCAAGACCCAACCGGCCGAAGAACACGACGCCGCCGAGACCAACGGCCACAGTAACGGTCATGCCAATGGCCACAAATCGGGCTCGCCCAAGCGACGCGCCACGGCCGAGTCCATGGCTGCCGGTCAACGCGATATTTCGGTCAGCGAATTCTTTGCCAAGAACCGCCATCTGCTGGGGTTCGACAATCCGCGCAAAGCCTTGCTGACGACCGTCAAAGAAGCCGTCGACAATTCGCTCGACGCCTGCGAAGAGGCCGGCATTCTGCCCGAGATTTGGGTCCATATCGAGGCCACCGGACGCGACCGCTTCAAAGTCGGCATCCAGGACAACGGCCCGGGCATTGTCAAAGCGCAGATCCCGAACATTTTCGGCAAGCTGCTGTACGGCTCGAAGTTTCATCGTCTGCGGATGAGCCGTGGTCAGCAGGGGATCGGTATCAGCGCGGCCGGCATGTATGGCGTGCTCACCACCGGCAAACCGGTCAAGGTCATGTCGCGCATCACGCCCAAAAAGCCGGCGCACTATTTCGAGATTCAGATCGATACCAAGAAGAACCGCGCCGAAGTGCTCAACGGCAAAGGTGAAGGGATCGATCTCGAAACCGATGACACGAAGCTGATGGAGAAGCTTGGCATCGAGTGGACCGATGTCGACCACGGTACCCGGGTCACGATCGAGCTCGAGGCCAAGTATCAACGCGGTCGCGGCAGCGTCGACGACTATCTCGCCCAAACGGCGATCGCGAATCCCCACGTGACGATCCATTACAAGGATCCCGACGGCAACGTGTTCGACTTTCCGCGGGCGGCCGAGGAACTGCCGCCGGAACCGAAGGAAATTTTGCCGCATCCGTACGGGATCGAGTTGGGCAACTTGGTCACGATGATCCAAGCGACCAAGGCGTCGACGATCTCGCAGTTTCTCACCTCGAGCTTTTCACGCGTTAGCAGTAGCAAGGCCGCCGAGATTTGCGAGACGGCCAAGCTCAGTACTCGAGCCAACCCGGGTCGCATCGGGCGACACGATGCTGAGGTGCTCTACACGGCTTTGCAAGATGCGAAAATCCCTGCGCCATCGACCGACTGCATCACGCCGATCGGCGTGCAGTTGCTGCTCAAAGGGATGCACCAAGTTGTGCCGGCCGAGTTTTACGCCGCCGAGACGCGTCCCCCGGCGGTCTATCGTGGCAATCCGTTCTTGATCGAGGCAGCCGTTGCCTTTGGCGGTGTCTCGCAGGCGGTGAAGGTATCGCTCGAAGCGCTCACCGAGATGCTGCAAGAGACCGACGCCCGTACGTTGCGTCAGTTTTTGATCAACGGCTTTAGCGGCATCGGCGCCGATGCGGCCGACAAGATTCTGACTGAAGCCGACATGGGAACGCGTGTCTCGCCACAGAAACTCAAGCCGGCCGAGATCAAGCATCTGCACCAATCGATGCGGAACGTGAACCTCGAGGAAGGACAGACGATGAACGTGCTGCGGTATGCCAATCGCGTGCCGCTGCAATTCCAGCCGGGTGCGTGTGCGATTACGCAGACCATCATGGGAACGAATTGGCGAGCGTACGGACTCAGCCAGTCGCGCGGCTCGCTACCCAGCGGTCCGGTAACGATCATGGTGCACGTAGCCAGCGTCTGGGTGCCGTTCACGAGCGAATCGAAAGAAGCCGTCGCATCTTACCCCGAGATCCAAAAGGAGATCCGTCTCGCATTGCAAGCCGTGGGCCGCAAGCTGGCGATGTACGTGCGTAAGCGGCAACGAGTCAAGCAAGAAGGAGAGCGTCGCAATATATTCCTGCGTTATTTGGGCGAGGTGGCCGAGAGCGTGCACATGATTAACGGTGCCGACAAGAAAGCGGTGTACGACAACCTGCTCAAAGTCGCCAAGCGGAAGACCGCCGACGCCGACATGAAACTCAATGACGAGGGGAAGGCGATCGTCGAGGATGAGGCCGAGGAGTTCGGCGAGAACGTGTTGATTGTCAAGCCGGAAGTCGACGAATCTGCGACGTCAGATCATAAAGCCGCGACCGGTGGTCGCGCGAGCAAGCGGAGCAGTTGACGCTTGCCGTTCGCTCCAAGCGTTGCGGTTCGATGACATCTTGGGATGCCGTGTGCCATGTCCACGTCTTCGTGGACATGCGGTTGCCCCGACAACATGGCCACGCGGACGTGGCCATGGCACACGATTTTGTCACGGGCTTCACGCTCAATGACTTGTCACGGAACCTACGTGACGCGTGCCGAGCGGCGTGCTATTCTGGGGCCTCGTTTTTGCAGCACGCCTCCTCACTCGGCTCCTTGCATTCATGACTGACCAGCCATCTTCGTCCGACGATCCGGTGCTGCTCGCGCGGCAAAGCCGGCTCGCGTTGCGGCTCTTCGCCGTGTATCTCATCGCCTACGCGGGGTTCATGGGCCTCGCCGCCTTTGCTCCGCAGGTGATGGCGCAACCGGCGCTGTTTGGCGTCAATGTCGCCATTTTGTACGGCTTGGCGCTGATCTTCGGAGCCTTGTTGTTGGCCCTGTTGTATATGCGATGGTGTCATCGCATTGAAGTCGACTTCCACGCCGAAAGGGGACGCACATGATCCCCGATTTTTCTTGGACCGCGGTCGCTATTTTCGGCTTCTTCGTGTCGATCGTGCTTGGCATCAGCTTTTATCTTGGGTCGCGGGCCAAGAGTGCCCAGGGGTACTTTGCCGCTCATGGCCAAGTGCATTGGTTTGTCAACGGCGTCGCGTTTGCGGGCGATTATCTCTCGGCCGCGTCGTTTCTTGGCATCTGCGGCATGATCGCGTTCTATGGCTACGACGGGTTT
>JAEUIL010000341.1 GCA_016794255.1 Planctomycetaceae bacterium
CGATGCTCGTGGTCAACGTGGCGAGCAACTCGCTGTAGTTCCCTTGACGACCTGCGAGTCGGCCCGAGGCGACGCTCAACAGCGGACCGGCTTGTTGCTGATGCAATTGAGCCCGATCGATTTGCCCCAGCAGCAAAGCGACGAGCACCAACCGAGCGTGAATGTCGGCCAGCGGGATGTCGGTGTCGGGATACACGAGCCGCGTCAGTTGCCCTTCGGGCCGCGACTTCTCGGCCAGCAGCCGTCCCCAATAGCTGCGCGCCTTGTGCAGTTCGCCCGCCTCGAGGGCCAACTCGCCGAGCACGAACAACGCGTCGTCACCCCAGCGGGTGCAAAACGCTTGCGACGTCACGCGCGTCAGCAACTCGACATCACGCCGCGCGACTCCTTGGTCGTACCATTGTTTGGCCTGCGCGTCGGCCACCGAGCGGTACAGGTTCAGCGCCACCGGCGGGAGCGAGGCGAGTTGCAACTGGCAGTAGTCGCGAACGTTGAGATATCGCTGAGCGTCGACCGCCACGACCTTGTCGCCGTGCGATTCCATGATCCGCCGCAGCAGGTCGACGCCGTCGGACCACTGCTCATTGGCCAGAAACGCGCGGACTTGCTCGAACTGCTTCTTCGCGGCCGACGGAACTTCGTCGAGCTGCACGCTGTCGGAAAGCTCGTAAGACGGGCCCGAGGGTTGCTGGCCAAAGAGCGGGAACTGGGCCCACGACGCATCGCCGGACATCAAAAACCCGCTGCCCGCGAGCAACCACGGCAGCAGCCAGGTCCTGGGGCGAAGCCAGATCATGCGACTTCCCTCGGCCCTTGTTAGGGCAACAATCCCGGCGGCAGCGTCGACACGACGCGAACCGGGTCACAAATGGCGTCTCGACCCTCGGTCAGGACGGGGTGCAAAAGCTACCTAACTATAGGCAAGATCGTCATTTAAGGGAAGAAGAATCAGTCGGGCAAAGGTTGCGGCCTGCCGCGGGTCGCGGTTTGGCTCGGAAAGGCGGTCGCCGTCTGGGTTAGCAAGCCCGGCGGGTAACGCGAGCCCGTTTGGTAAACCGTGCGTGCGCGGAGCACGTCGTCGCTCGAAGTGCCGTACCGGTGCCGACATAGACTTCGTGGGCGGAGCAACGAGCGTTGACCAAATTGTGGGTCGCATCCGGGCTATGCCCCGTTGCGACGCGCGATGAGGCGAATAGGATGAGAGGGGCGTTTGATCAAGTGGCCTACGTCGGGAGAGCCCTAGCGATGCGATACTGCGGTCGATTCAGCGGTCTGCGGCAACTTGGCGTTCTGAGCGTAGCGTGTTGTTTGCTGCAGCTTGTCGAACAGCGGCCCATCACGGCTGCCGAACCGGAACAGTCGGCGAAGAAAGCCGAGGCTCCGAATGATAAGGCCAAGGCGACTGACAAGACCAAGGCGACCGACAAGCCCGCCGCGGATGCCAAGGCACCGGCGACACGCGACGCGCTTTCGCCGCGCGAGATTTTCTCACGCACCGTGCGCGGCAGCGGTTGGATCGTGATCCCCGGCGACAAGCCCGGCACACTGCGCACCGGCAGTGCCTGGATCGTCGACAAGCAAAAGAAGCTCGTGGTCACGAATCATCACGTGATCCGTGGCGCGACCAAGATCGAAGTGATCTTTCCCGAGTTTGAAGATGGCCGACTCGTCACCTCGACGCCGCATTACATGAAGAACAGTCCGCGGTTCACGGCCAAGGTGTTTCTCGACGACGCGAAGCGCGATCTGGCGTTTCTCAAACTCAACAGCTTGCCCGCCGAGATGGAAGCCTTGACGCTGTCGACCGAGACCACGGTCCCCGGCGAGATGGTGTTCTCGGTAGGTAATCCAGGCGTGATCGACGAGTCGTTGTGGGTGTTCTCGTCCGGCTCGGTGCGTCAAGTGGGCAAGCGATCGTTCACGTATCGATCGGGTCAAAAGGTCGAGGCCGAGGTGATCGAGACGCAAAGCCCGATCAACCCGGGCGACAGCGGCGGTCCGGTCGTGAATGAGTTCGGCGAGGTGATCGGCGTCGTGTCGGGTTTCTCGCCCGAGGCGCGGCTCGTGTCGAATTTTATCGACCTCTCGGAAGTGAAAAAGCTGCTCAAAGAGGTGAATGAACTGTGGGCACCGACCACGGCCGAGCAGTTTTATCGCCGCGGCGTGCAGGCCGAAGAACGAGGCGACTGGCAAGCGGCGATCGTCGAGTTCAACGAAGCCATCAAGCGTCAAAAGGATTACGCCTTGGCCATGGCCCATCGCGGTCGCTGCTTCTTTGAGCAAAAGGATCCCGACACCGCCAAGGCCGATTTCGACGAGGCGATCAAGCTCGATCCGAACTGCATCGACGCCCGACTCGGCAGTTTGAAGATCTCGCAACAGCGTCGCGATTACGACACGATGCTCGCCGACGCCACGCAGATCATCCGCATCGACCAAACCAACGCCGAGGCGTATGCCCAACGCGCTCGGGCACACTATTTTAAGGCGGCGTTCGAGTCAAGCTTGAAGGACATCGACCGCGCGATCGAAGCGAAGCCGACGTCGACGCACTACACGATGCGGGCCGAGGTGTATCTCAAGCTGAAGGACACGAACGCGGCGGTGCGCGACTTTGGCAAGGCAATCGACTTGGACCCGTTCAACGAGATCGCGGTGAGCGAGATGACCACCACGTTGATCGATGCCGACCGCGCCAACGATGCCATTCGCCTGACTTCGGAACTCTTGCAGCGTTCGAGCAACAATGCGTATGCCCTGGCGGCGCGAGCCCGGACGATGTTGGCGACCAAGCGGACTGCCGATGCGGTGAAGGATTTGACCGCGGCGATCGAATTGCAACCGCGGGCCGATCTGTATCGCCTGCGCGGCAAAGCCTTCATGGACCTCGACGATGCCGAGCGCTCGCTGACTGACTACCGTCAAGCGATCAAGCTCAGCCCGAACACTTCGGTGGAACATTTCGATCTCGGCAACGCGGCGTTTCGCTTTGCGATGTATGACGAAGCGGTGAACGAGATCGACGCGGCCTTGAAGATCGACCCCAAGTTGGCGGTCGCCTACATCACGCGGGCCATGGCCAACTACGGTCGTGGCCGTGGCGAGGGGATCGTGCGGGCCGACGTCGATCGAGCCAAAGAGTTGGACAAGACTTACGAGAAAGCCGATGTCGCCAAACGTCGCACGCGGCACTTGATTTTCTACAACGACACGGACGAGACGATCGAGTTGTCGTTCTACTTCCAAGCGCCGGCCATCGACGAGAACATCTACTGGTATCCGGGCGAGCCGGCGCAAACGAAGCCCATCGTCTGGAAGCTCGACCCCCACACGACGAACCGCTTGCTCTTCAATACCAAGTCGGTCGACGCGATGCAGTTCATCTACACGGCCAAGAGCTTGAACTCGACTGCCGTCTGGGTGGCGAACAAGGACAAGCCGATCAGCATCGTGCCCGAGAAGGAGTACATCTCGTGGCGTACTGAAGACTTCACGTATCGGCTCTACATTTCGAATCCGCCCAAGAAGTAGTCGCGGCCGGATCAGCTTGTCGCAGCTCATGAATGCGGTTCGCTTGCCGAGCGTGCCCCGAGCCCGTCCCTGCCGAGGAGAATCGACATGTCCGCGCGCCTTGCCCGCCGCCAATTCTTGCAGCACTCGGCGCTGGGCGCCCTGACGGCGACCACGCTCCAACCCGCCGCCGCGCAGCCGACGCGGTCCGCGAGTCGTACTTTGGTCGTGGCTCTGATCGGGTGCGGCGGTCGCGGCACGCATGACATGAGTCGGCTCAAGGCTAATCCGAACGTCGAGTTGGCGTATGTCTGCGACGTCGACGAGAGCCGGCGTTTGGAAGCGGCTAAGAATCTGGGCGTCGAAGCCCGCTGTGCTGTGGGTGACATGCGGCGTGTGTTTGACGATCCGGCCGTCGATGCCGTGATCGTGGCGACTCCGGACCACTGGCATTCGCCCGCCTCGATCTTAGCCTGTCAGGCCGGTAAGCATGTGTATGTCGAAAAGCCGATCTCGCACAACATCCGCGAGGGTCGGTTGCTTGTCGAGGCGGCCGCGCGGCACAAGGTCCAGGTGCAACACGGCATTCAGAGTCGCAGCACGCAGATGATGATCGACGCCGTCAAGCTGCTTCGCGAAGGGATCATCGGCAAGGTCACGGTCGCCAAGTGCTGGAACATACAACGTCGCGGTCCGCTGCCTCCGGGGCAGGACACCGATCCGCCGGCTGGCTTGGATTATGACAACTGGATTGGGCCGGTCACGATGATCCCGTACCGCACCAATCGCGTTCACAAACGTTGGACCATGTGGCATCATTTTGGCGTCGGAGAGATGGGCAACGACGGCGTGCATGATCTCGATTACGCCCGCTGGGGGCTGGGAGTCGAGACACATCCGACGAGCGTCGCGGCGATCGGCGGTAAGTTCGTGTTGAACGACGAGACCGAGTTCCCCGACACGCAGCAGGTGACC
Organism: Planctomycetaceae bacterium; assembly: GCA_016794255.1. Classification (GTDB taxonomy): domain Bacteria; phylum Planctomycetota; class Planctomycetia; order Pirellulales; family PNKZ01; genus JAEUIL01. The sequence continues at coordinate 4,486 of JAEUIL010000341.1, forward strand.
TTCGAGTATCCGGGCGACGACTCGTCGGCAGCGAAGCGAATGCTGATCTATGAACAACGGCTGTGGTCGACAAACTATCCGCACAACTGCGACAGCGGGGCCGAGTTCTACGGCACGGCGGGACAAATGTTTCTCAGTCGTCGTGGCAAGATTCAGGTGCTCGCCGATCGCAACCAGCCCATCGAGGTGAACGTCAAGCCGGGTCCCCAAGACGATGCGGCCCATCTGCAGAATTTTTGCGCCGCGATTCGTGAGGGGGCCAAGCTCAACGGTGACGCCTTGACCGGCCATCTGACGACGTCGCTCTGTCACCTGGGCAATATTGCCACTCGGCTGCGACGCCACTTGCAGTTCGATCCCCAGACCGAGCAATTCGTCAACGATCGCGATGCCAACGCCTTGGTGCGACGAGAATATCGCGACCACTGGGGGCGACCGAGCGACGCTTGAGGGTGCGACGATGGGCCGATGGTGCGGCTACGACGCTGAGTTCCAAGGAGGAACCGGTCGGTCGTGATGGCATTGGAAATAATCGTGTGCCTTGCCCACGTCCGCGCGTCTGTGTGGGCATGTTTCCCGGTGAAAACGCATGTCCACGAAGACGTGGACATGGCACACAGCACTAAACGGTATCACTACCGGTATCCCGGGTTGCTGGCAGACCCCTCGGTGCATTAAAAATGCTACGGCTCGCAGGTGCGGCGGACTCTGTTCAGGAGCGGCTCTTTGGACCGGTTGGTCAAACGATTCTTCGGCAAAAAGCGTGGCGACCACAATATGCGCTCCGACCGGGTCGGCGGCGCGTGGTGGGCCGTGTTCTCGGCGCTGTTTCTCGGCGCGGGCTGCCTCATGCTGGCCAACCTCTTGCAGAACGTGCTGATTCCCGAGTGGCGCGCGAACAACCAGTTTCGACCTGCGACCTGTCGTGTGATCGAAACGAGGGTGCAAGAAAAACTCGACGAAGAAGGCCGCACCGTGTTTCGACCCGACGTGCGCGTGCGCTATCAAGTCGAAGGCGCATCGTATGACCGCTGGACCTACGATGCCACGCGGATGTTCACGAGCAACCGCGAGCAAAATCTCGCCATCGTTGCGCGGTTCAAACCCGACGACGAGCTCCCGTGCTGGTACGACCCGATCGATCCCGAGCAGGTGGTGCTGATCCGCGGCTACAGTTGGTACGCGTGGTTGTTCTTGATCTTGCCGGTGCCGTTCATCGCCATCGGCGGCGGCGGTTTGGTCTATGCGTGGCTCAACTGGGGCAAGTCCGAAGAGCAACGCTCGGTGCTCGCTCAGCGTGTGGCCCGGCAGCCGCTCGATCGCGAGTCGACCGCCATGCGGCAGCAGTTTCCGTATGTGCCGAGTTACGTCGACTTGATGAACAGCACCGGGACGCAACTTGCCTATCGCTTGCCGAACGAACCGGTCGGCTGGAGCGTGTTGGGCTTGAGCATGGCCAGTTTGATCTGGCTCGGCGTGACGTCGACCTTCGTGACGATGGCCGTCGGCGGGTTCCGGCGTGGCGAACCGGATTGGTTCCTGACGCTGTTCGCGACCTTGTCGCTGGGCGGCGGTGTGGCGTTGATCGTGGCCACCGTGCGGCGTTTCATGGTGACGACCGGCATCGGTCCCACGCTGGTCGAAATCGATCGCCATCCCCTGCACCCGGGCGAGAGTTGCGCTCTATATCTGAATCAAAGCGGTCGGCTGCACGTGAATCAACTGCGCGTCTTGCTCGTCTGCGAAGAAGAGGCCCACTTTCAACAAGGGACCAATCTGCGGATCGAGACGTTGCGCGTTCACGAGACCGTGCTGTTGGAACGAGGACAGTGCGAGATCACGTCGGACACGCCGCTCGAGCATCGCGCGACGCTCACGATTCCCGCCGGGGCGATGCACTCGTTCGAAGGTGAGCACAACAAAGTCAACTGGCGGTTGATTGTCGAGGGGGACGTGCCGCATTGGCCAAACTTCCGCCGCACCTATTCGTTGATCGTGCAGCCCGTCGCTGGCGCAGGAGTCCCCACATGAGCGCCGCGCCCGTGAACATTCAGCTCGACAAGTCCCCCGCTCAATTCGAGCCGGGCGAGTTGCTGTCGTTTGAGTTTCGCCTCGCACCGACACCGGCGGGTGAACCGACCGCGCTCGAAGTGTCAATCTTGTGGTACACCGAAGGCAAAGGGGATGAAGAGATCTCGGTGCATTTCTTTGACCGAGTCACGAGCGACACCGGCTCGTTACGCGTGGGACAGGTGCATCGCTACAGTGTGGCGCTGCCGAACACGCCGCTGAGTTACGACGGCGTGATTGTCAAAATCCGCTGGTGTGTTCGGGTGCGAGTGTTTGTCGGCCGCGGCCGCGACTTTGTGACGGAAGAGCATTTTCGCTTGGGCGAAGTGCCGGCCGCCAAGCCGGTTGCGTCATGAGCGCCGATCCCGCGCCGCTCGCCGCGACGAATCCGTTTGCCACCCGGTGGGTGCGACCGGGGGCGATCGCGTTTCAGTTTCCGAGCGGTGATTCGCCGGAACAACTGCTCGCTCGGCTGGCGGAACATCGCGGCTGGGGCGAGATCCGCGGCCCACATGGATCAGGCAAAAGCACGTTGTTGGCCACGCTGGTTCCAATCTTGGAACAGGCCGGCCGAGTCGTGATCGCGCTTGAGTTGCACGACGGCCAGCGGCGCTTACCCCGGCCGCTCGGCGAGTTGCCGATCGATGCACGAACCACCGTGATTGTCGACGGTTACGAGCAATTGAGTTGGTGGCACGCTTGGCGATT
>JAEUIL010000342.1 GCA_016794255.1 Planctomycetaceae bacterium
AAGAACTACGGTTTAGAAGTGTTTGTGTCGCGCACTCAGATCGGTGCCGATCTGCGTTATGCGGTTCAATTTGTCGGAGCGGGCGGTTTACTCAATAGCTCACTCGGTGGCGCGGGCACCGCTGCTGGCGCCCTGGGCTTGGGTACCGACATCACACAGCTCATCGCGGATAGCACGACCGACGGGACCGTTTCTGTCGCAACACTCCGTGACGGACGGGGCATTGTCACTCAAAACACGCTCACTACATTGCGAGCCGATGACCGAGGGGCGTTACGTGTGCTCTCCGGCACCTCCGCCTGGGGAACGGGTAGCACGTCCATATCAATCGTCAACCCCGCCGTCATTGTCGTCGAAGATACCGCTACGCTGGACTTAAATGGCACGATCACATTTAGTGGCGGATTGGCGAAGGCTGGTGACGGTACGTTGCGCCTCAGCGGCAGTGCCAATAATGCCAATGCCAGTTCGATCGTCGTAAATTCCGGAACTGTGGAACTTAACAAATCGGGTTCTGCCGTTGCCGTGGCTGGATCGCTTATTGTTGGCGATATGAACGGACTTGCCGGTCAAGGTTCTGCGTTGATTCGCATGACCGGGGCGAGTAATAACCAAATCGCCAATAATCAGGCGGTCACGATCAATCGTGATGGACGGTTCGATATCAGCGGACGCAATGAAACCATGGCAGCGCTAACCATGATTGATGGCGTTCTCAACGCTACCACTGGCGCGGGAGTGTTGCGATTCACCACTGGTAATATGACGGGAGGTTTAATCGATGTCGGTGCGGGCACGCTCGAAATGGCAGGCAACCTGACCGTCAACACGGGAGCCACGCCAACCATTGCGGGTAACGTCGATCTGGTGAACGCCGTTCGTAGCATCACCGTGGCCGACAATCCCGGCCTCAAGGATGCCGTCATTAGCGCCAACATCAGCGGGGGCGTGGGAGCGGGAATTTTCCGGCTTGGTGCGGGAATTCTGGCACTTTCGGGCAACAATAACTTTGCAGGAACCAGTGAAGTTCAATCGTTTTCCACGGTCGGTTCCACGCTGTTCCAACTTTCGTTCAACGCAGCCACCACTCCGACTTTTACCGCTAATCTAACGTCGCTCAGCGAGATCCAGTCGGCGCTGCAGGCCCTGCCCACCATCGGTTTTAATAACGCAGTCGTCTCAGCTTCCGGCACGGGCTTTTCCGTCACGTTTCAGAACAACTTGGCTGGTACCGACGTTTCGTCGATGAGAGCCATCAATGCTGCCTCAGGAGTTAGCACCTCCTTCGCTACGCCCACCAATGGTGTCTATGGTTTTCGGTCCGATAGCGGCGGAATATCACTCGGCAGTAACAGTGCTTTAGGGCAAGGTGGCTTCCTCTCGGCGAGCGGTACCCAACTGTTGGCCGACGGTGGCGACCGAGTCATTAACAATAGCCTTAATTTATCCTCAACGTTGATCCTGGGTGGGAGACGCGATTTTGGCGGCACGAACTCGATTACCCTCAATGGAGTTGGCAAGCTGGGTGGGTTCGCCTCGAGTGCGACGTTTGTAGTCGACGATCCCCTCACCGGCGCTACGATTAACACTTCATTGAGCGAAACGTCATCCGGCTTTCCAATCAATAAGCAGGGTGTCGGCACACTGGTTCTAGCGGGCAATAACACGTTCACCGGTCCGGTGAACATCAACGCAGGGGTTCTGCGAGCCGCGAGCAATCTGGCGCTCGGCAACGCTTACGATATGGCGTCGACGAATGGCAATGTCACTGTTCTCGGTGCCGCTTATCCGTATGCAAGTCTCGAATTGTCGAACGACATTACGATTTCCGGTAAACGATTGCTGCTCTTGTACCCCGGGTTGTCGGCAAGTTCGACAACCGCATTTACAGGCCCCCTCAATAGTTTTTCCGGTGCCCTACGAAATGTCAGCGGCAACAATGTCTGGCAAGGAATTGTTGAGGCCCGGGGCAGCACCGCTGCCGACACGATTTTCATCGGAGCCGACGCGGGCAGGTTAGATATTGTTGGCAGTTATATTCACTCGGGCCTCACCGGCTCGTCTTTTGTCGTGACCACTAACTCATCCCTGGTGAAGGTCGGTGAAGGTGTATTGAGACTCAGCGGAAGTGATCCGAATCAACTCGGAAATGTCTATGTCGCGGCAGGCACCTTAGAACTCAATAAGTCGCCCGGCGTGGATGCTATCCGGGGAAGCGTGTTCGTTGGCGACAACGTGGGTGGACAGAATGCGGATAAGCTCAGAATCCTCGGCGCCGAGCAGATTCAGAATGGAGTGGCCGTGGTCACGGTCAATAGCTCGGGTCAGATCGATGCCAGTGGCGGGCCTCAGGCAACTAGCGAAATCCAAAACATCCGCTTTGGTGGTGCCACGAGCGGCACGTTCCAACTCAGCTTCGCAGGAGCGACATCCTCCGCGGCCAACGCAATTTCGTTTCTGGCCGATCCAAGCGAAGTGCAAGCGGCGCTGCAATCAATCAGCACGATCGGTTCGGGCAACGTCATCGTAACGGGACTTCCCGGCAACTATTACGTCAATTTCGCGAACAGCTTGGCCAACCGCGACGTTCCTTCGCTCGGTTTGGATGGCTCATTACTCCAGGGCGTGTCGCCGACCGTATACGGCTTCAGTGATCAAGCCATGGTGGTCCAACAAGGACTGTCGCTCAGCGAGATCCAACAAGTACTGTTCACAGCCTCGGGCGGCAACTTCAATCTGTCCTTCAACGGCGCATCCACTAGTGCTTTGCCGTTTAACTCCTCGACGGGCGCTGTCGCCGCGGCGCTCAACGCCTTGCCCACGATTCAAGCTGTCGGCAATGTCACGGTCGCGGGATCGGTGGGGGCTTACCAAGTCACCTTCAGCGGCAGCACGCAAGGCGTCAGTCAATTGGGCTTCAACCCAGCCGCACTCTTGGGCACGAGCGGCACGGTGAAAGTGCAAACCTTCCAACAAGGAGGAGCCCCTGCCAATGAGTCGTTCAACCTCAACCTTCCGAACTCGTCAAGCGGGATGTCGCTCACCTATCGCGGCCAAACCGTCACTGTCCCGCCCGGAGTACCGTTGACCGCGACTCAAGTTCGACAATCGCTGGAGTCCATTGTTGGAGTGGGCAACGTGAACGTCGTACTGGCGGCTACCTCCGGTGCCTTCGGAGTTCTTGCGGCCACTGCCGGTAGCTCCACGTACTACGTTACCTTGCAAGCGGCGGCCGGAGGTTCAAATCAAGGCGGTGTCTTGGGGCCCGCGCTGACCACATCCGGCCCGGGCACGATTACTAGTACCAGCGAAGGTGGCAATAGTGATGACATCCAGTTGATTGCCTATAACGCCACAGCGGGCAATTTCAGTTTGGTCTTTAATGGTCAATCGACTGGCAACCTCAATGCGGTGTCCGCAACCGCGGGCGATGTGCAAGCGGCGCTGAGTAGTCTTCCGTCAATTGGCGCGAACAATGTATTTGTAACCGGCACCGCGGGGCGGTTTGTTGTCCAGTTTACGGATCAACTCGGCGGAGCAAATCAACCGCTGCTCCAGCTCAACAATCTTAGCTTGGGTCTCAATCCGACAGCGCCATCGCCCGTGGTCATGACCCTGGCCGAAGGCGGATTGATGATCGATTTGCTCACGCCCACAAACTCGACGAGCGCGATTTCCACACTCACGCTGGTTCAGGGGCCGGCGGGCGCGGGCAATATCGTTACCGGCAACAATCTGCTCGTCGCAGGTCATATCACCACGACGGGCTACGGCGGCTTGCCTGTATCGACCCCAGCGGCCTCGATCGGCGGGACACTTTCCTTTGCTCCGCATGCGTCGTCCGTAGTCATCGGCGTCTTACCGTCGACCCGGGTGATGAACGTATTCGACAGTCCTGCGGCGAACGACCTCATCCTCGATGCCAACATCGTAAGTGCGGGCAGTCAATTCTCGACGGGGGTCACGCTGAACAAGATCGGCTCGGGACGATTGGTGCTTGGCGGCTCGAATTCAAATCTGGAATCGTTACAAATCTCCGCAGGGCCGGTATTGCTCACGAATAGTAAGGCACTAGGCGTTCCCTCGCTGGTACCTGGTCAGTTTGGTACCACGGTCGCTCAGACATTGATTTCCAATCTTGTCGCTCCTTCTCTGGAGTTAAGCGGCGACATTTCGATCACGGACGAACAATTGTGGATTGGCGGGACGGGGCAAAATCAAGGCGGGAGTGGCGCGTTTGCGGGCACCCTGTTTGGTGCCGGCAGCCTCCGCTCGGTTTCAGGCAACAATGCCTTGATCACGTCGCCCGGCGTGGCCATGCCGCTGGTCACCCCGTTCTTGAGTACAACGTCGATCGGTGTTGATGCCGGTCGCTTACGAATCGATGGCGTTATCAGCCCAACGAGTGCGTCGCCAGTACTCGCGAAAGTCGGTGCCGGAGAACTGGAACTCGCTGGCACATTTTCGTCTCTTCCCGCCGGAAGCCTAAGTACGATCGATCATCTCGCGGGCACGTTGGTATTCAACAAGTCGGGTACTGCGACCGTCATTGCGACGGCCGGATCTTCCGTAAACTTCGTCGTGGGCGATGGCAGAACTCCTGCGCAGCTAGTCTACGGCGCTGCTGCCGGCCGAGATCAAATGAGCAGCACCGCCAATTTGATTTTGACCAACTCGGGTTCGCTGGATATGGCGAACACAGCGCTGGCCAATAGTGAACTACAACGGCTCGCCTTCTCGGCTCCCGCGGCCACCGGCTCGTATGCGCTGAACTTTGCCAACTACACAACGACCAGCCTCACGGTCGACGCAACGGCCGGCGTCATCCAGGCTGCGCTCGAAGCGTTACCGACGATCGGTGGCGGGAATGTGTCTGTCACCGGCGCGAATGGCGAATTCAGCATTCTGTTCCAAAATGCGCTCGCCAATACCAATCTACCGCAAATCAATGTGGTCTCGACCCTCACGGGCGTGGTGACGCTCTCGCCCGTCACGCAAACCATCGTGGACGGCTTCGGCGATGAATCGCAGGTGCTTCAGTTCCTGGGGGCTGACAACACGGGCACCTGGAATCTCGTCTTTACCGGAATCACCGCGCCTGCGTTCGGATTTGCCGACCTCATCACCTCGGGCGACGTTCAAGGAGCCTTGGAAAGCGTGCCCACAATTGGCGTGGGCAACGTGCAAGTTTTAGGCGGCACCGTGGGGGCCCTGTCGAACGCGAACGCTACGTTGTTGGTCACGTTTAAGAATGCATTGGGTGCCATCGACGCGCCGTCGATCACGGTCAACGAGAACTCGGCGGGGATCATCGTCACGCCCATCAACACGCTCTCAGGCGGCGGCAACGAAGTGGTCAGTTTGCAATTCACCTCGGGCAATACCAATTCGCTTTACCGCTTGAGTTTCGGCGGATTCAGCACAAGTCTGCTCCGCTTTGGCATCTCGACCGCAGGTGACATTCACGCCGCTCTAGCTGCGCTCCCTACGATTGGAGCCGATAATGTCAGCGTGAATGGAAACACAAATTCCACGGGTTCGGGCTCCTATATCGTTACCTTCAAAAACGCACTGGGCCAGCGCGATGTCGGCCCTTTCGTGGCGGCGACGGCCGGCGGATCTGTCGTGACGATCACGCAGACCGTGGGGGCCGGCACGGCCAAGGACACCATTGGCGCTTTGACGCTCGCCGCGGGCAATTCGTCCAGTGGCGGAAGCTCGCTGGTCAATACGGGCAACAGCGTGCTAGTTCCGGCAAACATTACGGTCACCACCCGTGGAAATACGAATAGTCCTGCGGTTATTCTCGGGAATATCGACTCGTCAGTAGGGCGAATTCTGACAACCAGTGAAGGTAGTGAAGGCGTCGAACTGCTAATCTCTGGCGCATTATCAGGCCCTGGAGTGGCCAGTTTCACCGGTGGCGGCACACTCGAACTTGGCGGCTCGGGGCGCAATACCAACTATGGCGCGGTTACCGTCAACGAAGGGACGGTCGTGCTCAACAAGAGTGTGGGCTCCGCGATTATGGGCGCATTAACCGTCGGCGATAATGTCGGTGGTGATAATGCGGACCGAGTGATTTACGGTTCGGCCGCTAACGGCGACCAAATCGCGGACTACTTGCTGGCAGGTTCGGCAGCGCAAGGCATCTCGTCGGTTACGATCAACTCGTCCGGACTGTTGAATCTAAATGACAAGAACGACACGGTCGTCGCACCGATTACGCTCAATGTGGGGCGTGAGTTCAGCGGCGACATCGCAACCGGTACCGGCACGATTGGCATACTGGGCACGCTTGCGGTGGGAAATGCCGCGGGGGCTGTCAATCAGGTTCCATTCACCCCGGGACTCGCGCCGGGAGCCGTGATTAGCGGCAACGTTGCGCTCAATTCGCCCATTTCCACGACGACCTCGAATACCCGCAGTTTCATTATCAGCGGCGACTACTTGCAAGGAAACGAACTCGTGATCGCCGCGCAAATCACCGATGGCGGCAGCACCGCCGCCCAGTCGCTGGCGATCAGTGGCACGGGTGCGCAGGTAGCTTTGAGCGCCAACAATGCGAGTGTACTGCTGTCGGGAAACAATACGTTCAGCGGCAGTTTGAGTGTCGCTAGTGTGGCAACCACACTGACGGGAAGCAACTCGTTTGCCGGAGCGGCGCTCATTTCCGGCAGCGGTCCCCTTCCTGCCACCGTGGTAATCGCGGGCAACGGTAGTATCTCCAACGCGTCGTCGATATCCGTTACTGGTACCGCCAATCAAGCTGGCGGAAACTTTAATGCAGCGCTCATTATCGACAACGCTACGATCAACACTTCAAATCGTATCAACGATCTGGCTGCCGTTACGCTGAGCAACGGCGCTTTGCGATTGGTTGGCAACGCTGCCGGCACAGACGAATGGCTGCGATCGCTGAGCTTAACGGCGGGCACTCGCAATCTGGTCGAGTCAACTACCGGCACCTCGGGTTCGACACATCTTACGTTCTCGAATGCGTCTACCGTTTTGCAAGGCAGCCAAGCGAGTGTCGAGTTCCGCGGCATCGGCGCCGATCTGGGCACGACCCGCAATCAGGTCGTATTTAATGGCCTTATGTCCGCGGTCTTTAGTCCCACCACGGCGATCCCCTACGCGACGGTCCGCGGGCCCGGCGGCCTCGACGCGGCCTATTACGATTCCGTTTTGGGTGTCCGAGCAAATCCCTCGGCGAACGAACTTGGTGCGACTACCGGCGCCGCGACGATCAACGACAATATGGTGGTCGATCATGACATTACGCTTACCGGCAATACTTCGATTCAATCGCTCACGATCGTCGGCGGTGGCGTCGAAATTGATCTCGGTGGGTTTAACCTGACTGTTGCCAGTGGTGTGGTCAATGTGATCGGCGGCAACTCGGTCGTTAGCACGATTCAGAACGGCACGCTCAACTTTTCCTCAGCCAGGGGCGCATTTACCACAGATAGTTTGTCTGCCTTACGCGTGGATGCCTCAGTCGATGGCTTCGTCGGCTTCGCCAAGCAAGGCGTGGGCACTTTGGTCTTATCAGGAATCAATACATTTAATGGCACAGCAACCGTAGCTGCAGGCGTGATGAGTGTCGCAAGCAGTGCAGCCCTCGGTGCCACCGGTGGTGGCGTTATTGTGCTGTCGGGTGCCGAGCTTAATCTTAGTGACAATGTAGGTCTCAGCGGGAAGAGTGAAACGTTGACCCTGAGCGGTACGGGCATTAACAACGGCGGCGCGTTGCATATGTCGAGTGGGTTCGCCACGGTCGGTGACATCATTTTAAATTCTTCCCTCGCAACGACTCGCGTTGAAGCAGGTTCGCAGTTAACCATCAACGGAACCGTGGCTGCCAATACGCTCGCGAAGTATGGTGCGGGCACGATGGCGTTCATTGGCAGTGGAACGAATACAGCCAATGTCAACATGAACGAGGGTGTGTTGATTCTCAACAAGCCCGTTGGTTCCAGCGCTGCAAATACATTGGTTGTGGGAGATGATGTCGGTGACAATGATTCTGATTTGGTCGTGACCCGTGGTATTCAGCAGACGGTGGGAGCTATGACCGTCACATCCACGGGAAGAGTTGCGATTGAAAGTTCCTTGTTTACCGTTCGCGGCTTGTTGTCGTTGGGCCTGGGGGGTGATCGCAGTGCCACGATCGATGGAACTGGCGGACTCTCTCTAAACAATTCCAACAGTGTGACGTTGCTCGCCCCGTCGGTTAACTCGAATCAAGTCCTCTCGCTGGCCACGCCTCCCGCCACGATATCTACCCCACTAACTTTCATTGGCACGCCCACATTTACCCTTGTCGATTCGCCGGCATCTGAAGAGTTGATCCTCAGCGGAGATATTTCGTCCAACGGAATCATCACGGGTGGCGCGGGGCGGATGGTTCTTTCGGGCAACAATCGACAATTGAATGCCATCAGTGCAACGGTCGGCACGGTCGTAATTACTGCACGAAGCAACAATAACGCCCTGGGTACTTCAGGGGCGATCACGATCGGTGCCTTCTCGACGCTGGAACTTGATACCACGGCAGGCGATCTCACGATTCCCAACGGCAAGACACTCACCGCGAGTGGATCGGGTGCCTTCCTGCTGAGCACGGGTGCAGGCGTCATCGCGGGCATCGTGGCCAACCCCTCGGCTCTGGGCGCTGTACGCGTGTTGGGTGGTGGAACGGCCCTATGGGGAACCGGCAGTGTCACCCTGAGTAGCGTCGGCGCACTGCTTAGCGTCGAGTCCGGAACAACGTTCAACATTCCTGCCGCGATCGGCACCAGCACTTCTACAGCCACGTTGAACAAACAGGGCACGGGCACCTTGAATTTGTCCGCCCCTGCGGCGGGGACGTTTAGCACCGGAGTCACGGTCTCCGAAGGCACGCTACGACTCAGGGGCAATTACACAGGCGCTGTGAACACGTTTACGATTCAGCCGAACGCCACCTTGTCGGTCGATCACTCGAGCAATTCGACAAGCAATATGCTCGCCGACACGGCGACGATCACGATGCGGGGCGGCACGCTTGAGTTTATCGGCCATGCTGCAGCAACGTCCGAGACGGTTGGACCGATCATTCTGACTGCCAACTTCGGCGCTGCTACGATTCGCTCGATTAGCACCGGCGCGGGCTTAACGATCTCGGCGGCCAGTCTGTCGCCCGCCGTCGGTACCGCATTGGCATTCGAATCGGGCACGGGGGCCGCGCTCGGCACGACGAACAAGTTCTTACTCGCAAACGCGAGCACGTTTACCTCCGGCGTGGCACTCGGCAGTAGCAATGCCTTGCCCTTCGCCACGATCACTGGCAACGGCACCTACGATTTCGCCAAACTCGACAACCTGTCCATCGGCGTTCAGGCCGCCACGCCCGACTTGGTGAATACGTTTACGGGTACCAGTTCAACCTCTTACGTAAAACTGACGGACGCGGGTACCTATACCGTGTCAGGGCCCACATCCATCGGCGCTCTGTTGATTGCTTCGCAAGGCGTCACGATCAATGGTGCCGGTCCGCTCACGATTGCCCGCGGAGGATTGGCTGCCTCGGGATCGGCCACCATCTCGGGCGCGACGCCGCTTGGGTTTGGTTCCACGAATGAGACGGATATACAGGTCGCTGCCAATTCGACGTTGACCATTGCGAGCGATATCAGCTCGTCGCAAACGAGCGGCGTGGCGATTGCCAAAGGTGGATCGGGGACGCTCGTGTTGGGTGGTAACAGCAGTTACAACGGCCTCGTGGTGGTCGGCAGCGGTGTGGTACAAGTCGACAGCACCTACGGCCTCGGACGCAATAACTCGGGGAATAACGCCACCACTGTTCAGCCTGGCGCTACCCTGGCCCTGAACACGATCGTGAGCGATGAACCGCTGATTCTGGCTGGTGCGGGCGTCGGAGGTACCGGCGCTTTGTTATTGCTGAACCCTGCCAATGCCACGTTGGGGAACAACCAAACGTTAATCATGTTTACGGATCCTCTGGGTCTCACTCGGCCCGTGGTGGTCAACACCAACTCCAACAATCTGACGTTGTTGGCTTCGGTTGCAAACACCGTCGGCTTCAATAAGCTCGGATCCGGCGCACTTACCTTGAGCGGCGATCAAGCGAATAGCGGGTTAGGTTTGGTGCAGGTTCTGGACGGCTCATTGGTGCTCAACAAACTCACCGCCACCACTGCCCTGGGTAGCAATGTTATCGTGGCTGAAAACCGTTCCCTCCAAGTTCAAGGTTTCGACAATCAGTTGAACAGTACTGCGGTCGGTCTTCTTTCGGGAGCGACGTTGGACCTTAATGGGCGTGCCGCTACGGTCACGAGCTTGAATCTTCAGGGCGCTACGGTCAACACCGGGCTTGGACTGTTGACCGTCAACGGGAATGCCACCATCCATCCGGCTGCGACTAGTTCGACGATCACCGGCAACCTGACCTCGAACGGCGTCCGCAGCTTCGCGGTTGCTGACGGCGCTGCCGAGCAAGATCTGATCGTCTCAGCGACGATCATTGGACCGGGCGGCATTACCAAGCTCGGACCCGGCACGATGGTTCTCTCGGCACTCAACAACTACACCGGTCTCACCACCCTGAGCGCCGGCGTGCTTGAAATCACAAACTCGCGCGCGTTGGGCAACGACGATGGAACCTCGGCCGCGGGGGTGTTGTTCAATCCGGCAACCCCTTACCAAGCGACGTTACGCCTCAACGGAGGCACGGCGTCGGGCCGAGTCGCGGTGGGCAATGAGTACTTATTCAACTTGCAGGGAACCGGTGTCGGCGAGCAAGGCGCTCTCGTGAGCGTCAATGGCGACAACAGCTGGGCCGGTGCCGTTTATGCTAGCAACGTAGGGACGGGCTCAGCGGCTCTGGTCATTGACGCCGTGATCCATTCGAGTGGCTCGACCGGCTCGTTTGTCATGTCCGGCGGCATCACGGGGGCCCAGGGAATCGGTCTCAGCAAAGCGGGTAGCCGACGATTGACGTTGAGCGGCGCGGAAATCCACACGGGCCGAGTAAACGTGCTGGAAGGCGAGTTGCAGATGAACGGCAGTAGCATTTCCGAAGCGCCGTTCACCGTCTCGACGGGGGCCACACTGTCGGGAACCGGCACGATTAACGGGCCATTGCTCGTGGCCGGAACATTGCGCCCCGGCAGCGACGGCACGGGCGTGTTCACGGTTAACAACGACGTCACCTTCATCGACGGTGCTACGTATGAGGTCGATGTCAATGGTTCAACGGCTGGATTGACCTATGATCAGTTGCGCATCGGCGGTATCGGCAGTGCTTACATCAGCACGGTGGGTACGTTGCTCACGGGCACGAGCACCTATGCGGCCGGCCCGAGCGATTTGCTCAAGATCATCAATGTCGTCACCGCGGGCGCTGATATTTACGGGGCCTTTAACAACGCCCCCGCACCGCATGGCCCGTCGGTGACCATCGGCGCCAACACTTTCGGCTACAACTACAATGCCGACGCCTCCGGCCAGTACAACGATTTGGAGTTGCTCGATGTCGGCAATTCCGCCCCCGTCAATACACTGCCCGCTCCGTTATCGGCCGAGTCCTTGTTGTCCACCGCGATTCCAGGCATTTCCGTGCTGGATCTCGATGCCGGAACGGCTGACATTCGCGTGATTCTCAGCGTCGCTC
>JAEUIL010000343.1 GCA_016794255.1 Planctomycetaceae bacterium
GCTTCGGGACCATCGTCGCGTATCTCGACCATCCTGAGCGCACGGACCGGCGACTCGACGGGCCGACCGCGATCCAGCGTTTGCGACGAAGCCAAGATCGCGTCGCGGAATTCCTCGGCCGACAACCGCCGCGGCGTGTGACGCCACAGCCAGTGATTCGCCGGATCCTTCGCCAGCGCCGTCTCCGACGCCGCGGCACTCAGGCGATACGTCCGGCTCAACACGATCTCGCGCACCAGACGCTTCAGTGACCAACCTTGGGCCGTGAATCGATCGGCCAAATAATCGAGCAGCTCGGGATGCGTCGGCTGGTCCCCCGTCACGCCGAAGTTGTCGACCGTGCTGACGATGCCGCGACCGAACAGATGCGCCCAGACCCGATTGACGATCACGCGCGACGTCAACGGATGGTCGCGACGCGTCAGCCAAGTCGCCAACTCGAGCCGGCCACTCTGCTCGGCGCTAATCGACGGAGTGTCAGAGAGCGCGACCAAGGACAGAAACCCGCGGGGCACCTCTGGCCCGAGCCGCTCGGCTTCGCCCCGAATGCGGATCTGCGTGTCGGCAATTTTCTGCGCCTCGCGCACGCCATGCACCGACAACCCTAGCGCCGTTGGATCCGAGAGCGCGGACAACTGATCGCGGAGCTTCTCGTACTTGGCCCGAAACTCGCGCTGGACTTGCGGGTTGTCGGTCCCCGCGTTCGATCCTTCGCCGGTGTTGCGACTGTTATCCCAGGCCTCCTTGGCTTCCGCGACCGCGCGAGTCAGCAGGGCGACTTGCTCGGGCGCGGCTGTCACTACAGGAGCGTCGATCTTGAGCAGCATCGCGGTGTCGTAATAATCGAGGCCATTGCCACCCATCTTGTTCCGCACACCGGCACAATTGTCGGTGCTCGTGAAGATGCCAGCCAAGGCATAGTAGTCGGCCGTGGGGATAGGGTCGAACTTGTGATCGTGGCAACGGGCACAACTCACCGTCAACGCCAACACGCTGCGACACACCACATCGATCTGCTCGTCGACGTTGTCCATTACAAACCGGACCTTGAACCGCTGATTGACATCCTTCACGCCCAGGGCCAAGAAGCCCGTCGCCGTGAGCTGTCGATTGCGCTGGCCAGCACTCTGAAACGGCAGCAAGTCGCCTGCGATCTGCTCCTGCAAGAATCGGTCAAACGGCATGTCCCCGTTGATCGCATCAATCACGTAATTGCGATACCGCCAAGCGAACGGATACGGGATGTTCCGCGACGGACCGGTCGACTCGCCATACCGCGCGACATCCAGCCAATGACGCCCCCAACGTTCGCCAAACGCCGCCGACGACAACAGCCGATCGACCAATCGCTCTTCCGCTCGCGGCTGATCATCGGTCACGAACGCGTTCACATCCGCAGGCGACGGCGGCAATCCGGTCAGATCGAAGTTCACCCGGCGAATCCAATTTCCCCGCGCCGCATCGCCGACCGGCGCGAGTTGCTCTGCTTCCAGCTTGGCCAGCACAAAGTGATCAAGCTCGTTGGTGGGCCAATCTGCACGAACGACCTTGGGCACCGTGCGCTGCCGGATCGGCTGCCACGACCAATGCGTCGCTTTGAGCCGATCGTATTCCGGATTCGCCCGCGCGATCGAGTCCGCGATCTGCTCAGTCGGCCACACCGCACCCTCCTTGATCCATCGCCGCAGATCAGCAATCTGCGCCGGCGACAAGGCGTCCGATTCCCGCGGCATCCGTCGTTTGGCGTCGGTCGCGATTAACCGCTCAATCAACAGACTCTTGTCGGGCTCGCCCGGAACAATGGCCGCGCCGGTCTTGCCCCCTGCCAACAAACCGTTTCGATCATCCACCCGCAGTTCGCCCGATGGCTTCGTCGCGGCCGAATGACACGCATAACACTGGACGACCAACAGCGGACGGATTCGCTTCTCGAAGAACTCGAGCTTGGCCGCCGCTTGTTTCTCGTCCGCCAGCGCGGTGCTCGCCAGCGAAACGCACAGCCACCATGTACACATCAGGCAAGAAGCGCGAGCCATCATCGGTGCACCGGAGTCGACTGGATCGGGAAGTTCAGCGAATTGCCCAGAGGACCATCAAAACGCCAGCGAACGAGACACGAACCGCCCGTTGGCCGTTGATTAGACGTTATGTCCATTCCGCGAACGAATGTCAAATTTTTGCCCCCCATCCGTCACCCGCCGAATTACCGTTACTGGTAAACGTCACGATTGACGCCCTGCCAGGAGCAGTTGATATTGCCCAGGTGTGAAAGTCGAGCGGCAGCTGGAACACGAGTCCCCCCTGAGTTCAACCACGATGTCCGACCACCCACTTTGTCGCCCAGTGAACGTCCGTTTCCATTTGCGCTGGCGACCTCTCCTGGAAAGCGTCTGCGTCACGCTCCTGTTCATCTGCCTAGCGATGCCGCTTGGGGAACAATGCGTCGAGTCAGCCGAGCCATCCGAGAAACCCAACATCGTGCTGATTCTCGCGGACGATCTCGGTTACGGCCAACTCGGCTGCTTTGGCGATAAGCTCGTGAAGACGCCGCATCTGGATCGTCTGGCGACCGAAGGAACTCGGTTCACGCAGTTCTATGCGGGCTGCACGGTCTGCGCGCCAAGCCGTAGCGTGCTGATGACCGGCCTGCATACGGGCCATACTCGTGTCAGGGGCAATGCCGGTGCGGCGAACCGCTCGCCACAGGATCTGCGCGATGCGGATGTCACGGTCGCCGAGGTGCTCAAGCAAGCCGGCTATGCGACCGCCTTGATCGGCAAATGGGGCATCGGCCACGAGGGAAGTCCCGGCGTTCCTACGCGACAAGGGTTCGATTACTTCTATGGCTACCTCGATCAAGTCCACGCGCACAATCCGTATCCGCCGTTCATTGTGCGTGGAACAGAACGAGTGCCGCTACGGAATCGCACCGTGCCCGGCAGCGGCGGACCGGGCGAAGTGTTCGGCGGTGGAGTCGCTGATCCGGCGGTCGATTACGTCCCCGACCTGATGACCCAAGAAGCGCTCGCGTGGATCGAGCAGAACAAAACGCGGCCATTCTTTTTGTATTGGTCGCTCATCTCGCCGCATGCGAACAATGAGGGGACCAAGCTCGGGCGTGGGCAAGAGGTGCCCGAGTTGGGCGCGTATGCCGAGCGTGATTGGCCCGTGGCCGACAAGGGACACGCCGCCTCGATCACGCGACTCGATGCCGATGTGGGCCGATTGATGGAACGACTCAGGGCGCTCGGACTCGATCAGAACACGCTCGTGATCTTCAGTAGTGACAATGGACCGCACAAAGAAGGTGGCAACGATCCGCAGCGCTTTCAACCCGCGGGCCCCTGGACCGGCATGAAACGCGACTTGACCGAAGGTGGCATTCGCGTGCCGACTGTCGCGCGCTGGCCGGGACACATTCGGCCGGGCTCGACGATCACCACGCCGCTATGGTTTGCCGACATCTTGCCGACGTTTGCCGAATTGGCGGGCGCAACGGCTCCGCAACCGGTCGATGGTCGCAGCTTCGTGCCGCTGTTGCACGGCCAGTCGGTCGAGTCGCTGCAATCGCGCACGCTGTACTGGGAGTTTCACGAGCGCGGTTTTAGTCAGGCCGTGCTGATGGAAGGTCGCTGGAAAGCAATTCGCCTGCGCAAACGGAGCGCACCGGTGCAGTTGTTCGACTTGGAAACCGATCCGCGCGAGATGCACGACTTGGCCGACTCACAACCGCAACGGGTCGCACGAGCCAAGCAATTATTCGAGTCCGAACACACCGATTCGCCCGAGTGGCCGATCAAGGAGTGAACGTCAATCGGCCAAACGAGCCGGTTCCCAACGCGGTTCGATCCCGAGCACCTTGACGATGAAGCCGTAGACGTCGGCCGCTTCTTCGATCAGCTTCTTCGTCGGCTTGCCGGCCCCGTGACCGGCGCTGGTCTCGATGCGAATCAGCGTCGGCGCATCGCCGGCTTGGGCAGCTTGCAACGCCGCAGCGAATTTGAAACTGTGCGCAGGAACCACGCGGTCATCATGGTCGGCCGTCGTGACCAAGGTGGCCGGGTACTTCACGCCCGGTTTCAGATTGTGCAGCGGCGAATACTTGAGCAGCGTGGCAAATTGACTCGCGTCGTCGGCCGACCCGTATTCGCTCACCCAGGCCCAACCGATCGTGAACTTCTGAAACCGCAGCATGTCCATCACGCCGACAGCCGGCAGCGCCACGGCATACAGTTCAGGCCGTTGCGTCATACAGGCTCCGACGAGCAACCCGCCATTGCTACCGCCGGCGATCGCAAGTCGCTCGGAGCTCGTGTACTTCTCGCGGATCAAGTACTCGGCAGCGCCGATGAAGTCGTCGAACACATTCTGCTTGCGGTGCTTCATGCCCGCCTCGTGCCATTCGCGACCGAACTCGCCGCCGCCGCGGAGATTGGGCATCGCGAACACGCCACCCATTTCGAGCCAAGCGATGCGACTGACCGAGAACGAGGGCGTGAGCGAAATGTTGAAGCCGCCATAACCGTAGAGATACGTCGGATTGCGGCCGTCGAGCTTCAAACCTTTGCGGTGCGTGATGAACATCGGCACCTGCGTGCCATCTTTGCTTGAGTAGAACACCTGCTTGGTTTCGAAGTCGTTTGGATCGAAATCGACCGTCGGAGCGCGGAACACGCTGCTCTCACCCTTCGCAATGTCGTAGCGATAGATCGTCGTGGGGTTCGTGAAGCTGGTGAAAGCGTAGAACGTCTCGCGATCTTCACGGCGACCCCCGAAGCCCGCGACCGCGCCGATCCCGGGCAGCTTCACTTCTCCGAGCGGCTTGCCGGTCAGCTCGAACGTGCGGACCAAACTGTGAGCGTTGTGCAGATACGACGCGAAGAACCGCTCGCCCACGAGATGCACCGACTCGAGCACATCGTCACTTTGCGGCACCACTTCTTGCCACGCGCTGCGCTCGGGCTTGGCGACATCGATACTGATCAAGCGGTACCGCGCCGCGTCGAGATCGGTGCGAAACCAGAGCTTGCCGCCATCGTTATCGACGAACTCGTATTGAGCGTCGAAGCCGGAGATCAACTCGACGATCGGCGACCCGGTTTGTTTGAGATCGCGATAAAAGACTTGGTTCTTTCGCTCGGTGCCGCGCCAAATGCTGATGATCAAGAAGCGACCGTCGTCGGTGACAGCGCCGTCGAAGCCCCACTCCTTTTGATCCTTACGCTCGTAGATCAACGGATCGTCGCTCTGCGGCGTGCCGAGTTTGTGATAGTACAGCTTCTGAAAGTAGTTGACGCCTGTCAGTTGCTCGCCCTCTTTGGGAGCATCGTAACGGCTATAGAAGAACCCACCGCCGTCGGGAGTCCAGGAGACATCGGAGAACTTGATCCACTTGAGGTGGTCGGTCGTGTCTTGGGCCGTGTCGACGGTGCGAACTTTCCACTCTTGCCAGTCGCTACCCGAGGCGGCAATGCCATAGGCTAGATGCTTGCCATCGTCGCTCAACGCGTAGGACGTGAGCGCCACCGTGCCGTCGGTCGACAACTTGTTCGGATCGAGCAGCTCGCGCGGCTCCTCGGCAAGCGACGAGGCGACATACAACACACTCTGATTCTGCAAGCCGCTGTTGCGTGTAAACAGATACTTGCCGCCGCGCTGCGTGGGGACGCCGAACTTCTCGAAGTTCCAGATCTTCGTCAACCGCCGCCGGATCGCGTCGCGCGCGGGGATCTGGTCGAGGAAGCCGAACGTCACCTTGTTCTGAGCCGCGACCCAAGCCTTGGTCTCGTCGCTGTTGTCATCTTCCAACCAGCGGAATGGGTCAGCCACCTTGGTGCCGTGATAGTCGTCGACCGTGTCGCCCCGCTTGGTCATGGGATACTTGGCCTGCGGCGCTTGGCCGAAGCTTTCAGACGGCATGAAGTTCAAAGCGGCCATGAGCAACCAACTCCCGATGACAATCATCCGTGTGCGCAGCATATCGCGATGCTCCGTGATCGTGCTCGTCAACCGAGCGGACAGAAACGTGATCCGAACTGGAGATGTATCGTACCGGCCCGCGCTGAGGCGCGAAAGGGTTGGTGAGGAATGGGTTCGAAGAGGATGACAGGATCATGGAGAAGAGAATCATGAATACAGAGAGCACGAGGATCCGAGGCGGATTGTCGTTTTCAGTTCCCCCATGATCCTATTCTTCATGATCCTGTCTTGCTCGCTCAGAAATGGACTTCGACGCTGGACATCATTTTGTTCCCGCATGATTTTGTCATTCCGCCCCTTGTTTCTCGCGGGATCGAAGGAGGATTTGACAAAATCATGGAGCACAAAATCATGAAGACTGAGGGTGTGCGGATCAGTGGCAGATTGTGAGTATGCGTTCCCCCATGATCCTGTTCTTCATGATCCTGTCGCACTCGCCCTTTCTCTTCGCCACAACATTCACCTCTACGCGGCCTTCCGTTGTTGCGTCTTCGTTGGCGATAGCCATTGATCGTAGAGCGCGCCGATTTGGGCGAAGTTGCGATCGGCGTCGAAGTGTTCGTGGGCCCGTTTCCGCGCGGCGGCACCCATCCGGCGACGCAAGAACGGTTCGTCGATGAGTGTGGCCAGCGACGCGGCATACGCGGCCGGGTTGCGCGGCGTACACAACACGCCAGTCTCGGGCGTCACCACTTCGCGAATCCCTTTCACGTCGCTGCCAATCACGGGCAGGCCCGCAG
This sequence comes from Planctomycetaceae bacterium, assembly GCA_016794255.1. Taxonomy (GTDB): domain Bacteria; phylum Planctomycetota; class Planctomycetia; order Pirellulales; family PNKZ01; genus JAEUIL01. The sequence continues at coordinate 6,720 of JAEUIL010000343.1, forward strand.
CATGGGCCTCGACCACCGACAACGGCAGCCCCTCCCACAACGACGGTTGCAAACAGACGTCGCCGCCATGAAACACACGATGCGTTTCGTTTTGCCAGCCCAGTGACACAATCCGTCGCTGCATACCGGTCTGATCGATCGCCGCGTTCAGGACGGGCTCCATCGGACCGGCTCCGGCGATGAACAGCCGCCACTTGTGATGGGGTCGCAACTCATCGAGCCGCGCGGCAATCTGCGGCAACAACAACGGCTGCTTGGGAACATCGATCCGCCCACAGAAAATGATCGCGAGTTCGTCATCGTCCAGCCGATGTTGTTCGCGGAACTGAGCCCGACAGCGGGCGTGCTCGTCGAGTTGAAACGGCTTGAGATCGACACCGTTGTGAACGGTCTGACACTTATCGGCCGGCAGCAGTCCTTCACGCACGGCCAACTCGCGTTCCTCGTGATTCACAAAGATCACACGATCGCAATGCCGCCCGGCCCAACGTTCCAGTCGTTTGTAGACGAACTGTTGCGGAGAAGGCGTGAACGCATGAAAGGCAAACGCGTGGACATGATGAATCACAAGCGGCACACCGGCCCGTCGCGCGGCCAATCGCCCGACGATGCCGGGCTTCGACGAATGGGTATGCACGACGTCGAACCGCTGATGCCGGAACAGATCGGTCAGCGCGGCCAACGCGGCGAGATCGCTCCACGGTCGGATCGGGCGAATCAACGAGGGGACGAAATAACAGGGAATCCCGAGCCGCTCGAGTTCGACGCTGAGCGGTCCCGGCTCCTGACACACGACGTGCGGCTGATAGCAGCTCAGATCGAGCTGCCGAAACATCTCGAGCATCGCGCGTTGCACGCCGCTGAGAATCGGCAACACCTGCACATGACATACGTGAAACATCTCGGGCATCCTTGCCAACGCCGCTGTTCGTCAATCGACTCTGTCCATTCACCCTCGCCGCTCATGGCGAGTCAAAAGGTTTAGCTGATTCGCGGGCGACTGACCAGAGTAAGACATCCGCTAGCAACGATAGCGTGCCACCGGGTGCAGTCGTGGTCGCACTTTGCTCAGTCAGATTGATCTAGTGCGGTATAGCTCGTTCGAGTTTAATCATGCTCCCCAGTTTCCGACCGCCGCAGTTGCATGGATGCAACGGATCAACCGCCGTTCGTGGCACGCGCCATGAGCGAAGCGTCGGCTCGGGCCGAGAGTGGCCATCGCGATGCGTGACTTGCTGTTGGCATTCGCCGTACCGTTGGGCGTGTCGCTGGTCATGACGCGCGTGATGCGCGGGCTCGCGCTGCGCTGCCAAGCCCTCGATCGGCCCGACGGCTGGCGAAAACTGCACAAACGACCGGTGCCGCTGTGGGGCGGCGTGGCCGTGTATCTGGCGCTGCTCGTCGGCGTGCTAGTGGTACGCAAGATTCCTGTGGCCGAAGAGGCGCAGATTGATCGCCTGTCGACGGCGCTGCTCGCCTCGACGACGCTCATCTTTCTGCTGGGCTTTCTTGACGACCGTTATGATCTTCGCGGCCGGCTCAAGCTGCTACTGCAGTTCGTCTCGGTCACGCCGATCGTCGCCGCCGGTTACTGGTACGATCAGATCGGGCTGTTCAATCACACGGTGCACATCGGTTGGTTGGGTGTGCCGTTCGCCATGTTCTGGCTCGTCGGCACGATCAACGCGTTGAATTTGCTCGACGGCATGGACGGCAATGCCTCGACCGTGGGTGCGATTGCGTGTGCTGCCGTGGCAGCGATCTCGTACCAACACGGTCTCAACGATGTCAGTTTGGTCGCGCTAGCGATGGCGGGCGCGATTGTCGGCTTCTTGTTCTACAACCTGCCATCGGCCAGTATCTATTTGGGTGATGCCGGCAGCACCGTGATCGGGCTGGTCGTGGGGTTCCTCAGTTTGCAGGGTGCCCGCGATGCTCAAGGTGCGTTGCGGATCACAGCGCCGTTGATCGTGTTGACTGTGCCGATCCTCGATTGCACGCTGGCCATTGTGCGCCGCAAACTCGCAGGCCGACGGTTTGATCATGCCGACCGGGGGCACATTCATCACCGGCTGCTCGATCGTGGTTTCAACGCTTGGCAGGCGCTCGCGATCACCGGCTCGCTGTGTTTTGTGAGTGGCGCTGCCGCCATTGCCGCCACGTACTTTGACAACGAGCCGCTGGCATGGCTCACGGCCGTGGTGCTGATCTTTGCCTTGGCACAACTACGGTACTTCGGGCATCACGAGTATGTGCTCGCCCGGCGTTTTGCGACTGCCATGCGCGAGGCGATGTTCGATCAGCTCTTGTTCCGCCGTCATCGCGCCCGTTGGCAGGCCCACGCCGGTTTGCCGCGATGGACGTTCGACGAGGCCTGGGATACGCTGACTCGTGCGGTGCAGTATTGGCCCGTGGAGCGCATCGAGCTGTGCGTGTGGCAACACGATCGGCCGATCACGACCCGGCGTTGGTTGCACGAGTCGGCCGACGAAGAGGCGACGAACCATTGGCGATTGGCGCTGACGTTTGGTCCGTTGCGTGAGGCACGTTGCGAACTGCTGGTGGTCGGTCGCGACCGGCAAACGACCGAACCGCGTTACTTGGCTCATCTTGCGAGCGTGTTGCGGGTCTATGGTCGCTATTGGCTGCATCATCCCGAGCAAGTAACGGCCAACGAGATAACCGCCGCGCCACAGATCGAAGTTCACGCCGCTCCTGCCGTTCGTCAGGCGGCCTGAAATCGCCCCTATCTCGCTTGGCGCGGTGTGGTGTAAACTCTGCTACACCACGATTGTCGCTTTCCCTCTCAGCGTCCGACTACCGCCCATGTCGCGAGTCTTGACCGTGAATCGATACACGCGACTGTCGGTGCTGCTGTTGGCGGCGTATTGGCCGTTGTTGTTGTTCTTGTTTCATGTGCCGATGGCACCGCAGCCGCCGCGCGAGGGCATTCAGCCCGACAAGACGGTCCACTTCATTGCCTATGGCGGACTCGCGTTTTTATTCGCTTGGGTCTGCTGGCCCTGGGGTGGCGGCAGCGAATCACGCAATTGGACCTGGCTCGTCAAACGGGTGCTGCTCGTGTTCGCCGCCGTCTGTTTGCACGGCCTGCTCGACGAATGGACACAACCGCTGACCGGTCGGGCATTTGACTGGTACGATCTGCAAGCCGACGCGATCGGCGCGGTGCTCGGCCTCGGTGCCTTTGTCGCACTCGCCACGCAACCACGACTGTCGCATTGGACGCAGTGGTAAACGACTCTCTCTTTTGGTCCTACGGCTGCTTCGGCTTCTGCCGTTGCTCAAGCAGATACGCGACCAGGTCGTAAAACTCGGGCTCCTTAAGCAGATCGGCGACGTTGGCGGGCATTGGCGATTGCGGCACGATTATCTGCTCGTCGATGTCGCTGATCGCGATCCGCTGCTCTTTGCCCGCGGCGTCGATCAGGATTTGCACCTCGCCCTCGCGTCGCTGCGCGAGGCCAACGAGCGACCGACCATCCTTGGTGGCGATGATCGTCGCGCGAAACGCTTGATCGACGGCGCGACTCGGATCGAGTACATCTTCCAGCAGACGATCGAGGCCACGCAGACCGATGCCGTCCAACTCGGGGCCGATCTTCTGCCCTTCGCCACCGAGTCGATGACAGTTCGCACAGATCTTCTTGAACGCGAGTTTGCCTTGCTCGGCGCTCGGCGTGTGAGTGCTGAAGCCCGTGCGACGTTCGTACACCAGCCGGGTCAAACGATCATCCCGAACGGGCAGCCCGGCGGTGAGTTTCGCCAGGCGCTCGGTGAGTTGTGGCAGCTTGGCTCGATTCAAACTGCGGGTCACGGCCGGGTCTTGGAGCAACCAGCCCGAGGCTTTGCCGGCTTGAACCGCGGTCAACAGCAACTCGGCCCCCGCCGGATTGTGGCCCAAGGCCGAGGCGATTTCGACCGCCAAGCGCTCGGGCGCGGATTTCAATTGTTCGCCCAGCACCGTCCGCGCGGCATCTTGCGGTAGCGTCCCGAGCGCTTGAGCGGCCTTCTGCCGGATGCTCAGCGGCTCGGCAGTCGCCGCGAGCAACGCCTCACACAGCTTAATCGCACGCGGGGCATCGGACGCGACACAAGCGTCGATCGCCGGGGAACGCAAGTTGCCGAATTTGATATCGTTAATGATCAAGCGTTCGAGGTCTGCATAGAGGGCCGCCAGCTTGAGATCGCGGGCGAACTCGATGCCCGCCTGGACCTGCGCTTCCGTCGCGCTGCCGAGCAACTGTCGAGCAACTTGTATTTGCCACGCGATCAATTGCGGCGATAGTTTCTCGCCACGGGCCGGTATCGCTTTGCTGAGCGCGCGAGTCACGATCACTTGCTGCTCGAGCGGTGCTTGCTCGTATCGCCTAAACTGTTCGAGGGCTGATGAAAGTTTGTCGGTCGACAGATGCCGAGCGACGTGCTCGATGCTCGCACCGAGGACGTCATTCGGCACCGAGCCAGCGTTCAATCGCGACTGCACGAACTCGGCCGCGGCAGGTGTCGGCAATCCAAGACTCACATCGACCAAGCGATTCAAATCGGCCGGTGTCGTCACGAGCGTAGTAATCTCGGCGTATATTCCCGGCAGTCGCAATTGCTCCCGAATTGCCAGCCGAATGACGTGCACCAAGTGCGTATCCTCGGCCGGGCAAGCCTGCCAAGCTTGTAACAGCGGCACAAGATTCTCTCGGGCCGGATGCCGTCCCAAACAGTCGGCCGCGGCGCGGCGGATAAACGGATTGGCGTCGCTCAACTTGGTGCGAATCTTGGCCCGCACCCCATCGTCGATTTGCGTCGACTGCCGTTCGGCCAAGGCCTTGAGCGCGTGAACCTTCACAAGCGACGGAGCTTGCTCGATGAAATGTAATTGGTCAGCAATCGCGCCCCCCTGGCGTTCGACGAGCCACAACGCCGCGACTCGCTGGTCGTCATTCGGCGAGAAGTCCGCCATCGTCTGCAACAGCTTTCGCGTCTCTTCATCCATTCGGCCATGCAACACCTGCGACGCCAACATCCGCACGGCCAAGTTCTCGTCCGCAAGTCGATCGACAAGCTTCCGGCGATCAAGCTTGGTGAGATCGATCGGCGGCGGGACCTTCTGCGTGTTGTCGCCTTTGTATACGACACGCCAGATCCGGCCGCGATGACGATCCCGCTGTGGATGATCTAGCGGGACCTCGTAGTGGCCGATGATGCAGTTGTAGAAGTCGGCGATGTACAGCGCGCCGTCGGGGCCCAGCTTCACATCGACTGGCCGAAACCAGCGATCGTCGCAGCTCAAGAAGTCCGGCTGCTCGATCGCCTCGGACGTGCTGCCATGCCACTTGAGGCGATCGTGATTGATTTGGGCCGTGATCGGATTGCCAATGAACAGCGTGTCGCGATACTCGGGCGGAAACTGCGTCGCCGCGTAGTACACAATGCCCGCGATGCCGGTCGAGCCGTGCTGATGCTTCATCATCGGCGGACCAAAACCGATGCCATCGTGCGGCTTGCCGAAGCTCGGGTACCACGCCCCACGCAACAGTTGATACGCGGGCAGCGTGTGACAGTCGCTCGAAAACACGTTGCCGAACGAGTCGAAGGCCAGCCCGAACGGATTGACTTGACCGTGCGTGAAGTACTCGACATGCGAGCCATCCGCCCGCCAGCGAAAGGTGTTGCCCGACTGCATGGTGATGTTGGAACCATCAACGCCCGTGGCGTGCGACTCGTTCGAGAAACCGTGACACGTATAGATCCAGCCATCGATCCAGGGCGTGATGTTATTGACCATGCCGTGCGTGTCTTTGAAGCCGAAGCCCTCGACGACCGGCCGTTTCTCGTCGAACACGCCGTCGCCATCGGTATCGCGACAACGCAGCACCTGCGGGATGCTATAGACGAACAGCTCGTCGTTCACCGGTGCGATGCCGATCGGAATGTTCAAGCCCGTGACGACGGTTTCGACCTTCGTCGCCTTGCCGTCCGCACCGATCGTAAACCGCTGCACGCGATCACGAGCTTTCGTCGGATCGCTGGCGGCGAACGGATACTCGATCGACCCGGTCGCATAGAGTCGGCCCGCGGCGTCAAACGCCAGATTGATCGGCTTGTGAATATCGGGCTCGGCCGCGACGAGTTGGATCTCGAACCCCGGCGGCAGATGAAACTTTGTCAGTTGCTCGGCGGGAGTCAGCGGCGGATCGGCGACGATATGCGGCGAGGGCGCCTGCGCGAACGCAGTGGTCGCGAAGCAGAAGAGCAGCAGTGCGGAGTGCGGAATGCGGAGTGCGGAATGAAGAGATCGGCGTGACATGCGAATTCTCAAGACTTTGCGGTATGAGCTAAGGTTTCTGCAGCCATTCAGGTGCTAGGAACGCTTTGATTTGCTTGGGGTCGCGAGTCAAGAATGCCCCATGATCTTGGGACCAATACTTGAACACCGCAGCACGAATCGCGGGGGTTTCAAACACGATATCGCCCTTTTTCTCCGATTGCTCTAACCACTTACGCATGGCATCGAAAGCTTCGGTGCCCCCCTGCTGGAAAAAAATCCGTCCCCCTTCGAACTTGTCGTAGATCGTGCGTTGGAACTTCCACTGATCGGCTATGTACCGAGCCGATTCACGGTCGGGGCCATCAATTCTGATCTGGATGCTCGTGCGTTCGCCTCGCAGTAGGCTTCGAGCGTCTGCTGACGTTTTATCGTTTGCCAGTTCGCGATCGATTACCTTCAGTCGCTCCATCCAGCCTTGCTTGTCTGTTCTTAGCGACTTCTCGTGTGATTCCCTGAGCCAGTCCCAACATCTTTGAATCTCGTCAGCACTAACACGCGCGCTCGGATGATCGGCGCGATACTTATCGATGAGCGGTAGCAACAGTAGCCCGCGCAATTCAGTTGACAGATCATCATCTGACGACACAGCTGGGTCGCGGACGACAGGTTTGCCATGCACCACGCCTACTTGCTCGCGGCCTAGCATGAGATTGCCACTGGCAAGAAAGACAATCGTGGATGCAATACCTGCGGTGAATAAGTGCATGCCGGTCATTGAATCACCACGTCAGATTTAAGCAGTTGGCAGTGCCACCCGGCATTCCTTCTTCCCATCCCCGTCAATCTGCGTTCATCCGCGTTCCCTTACCTCACCATCTCAATCCGGCTTCAGCACCAGCCGATTGCTCGACGCCGCCTCGATCTTGGCACGCGTGTAGTTCAACGGGAAATACTTCCCCTCGGCCCATAGCGGCACCAAGTCAGCATAGTGCGGGCTGCCGAGTTGCCCGCTTTGACCGGGAGTGCTGGTCGCGCGGCAGCTGTCGACGTCGGCCATGTCCATGATAATCCGGAACGACGCACCGTGGATGTGCTCAAAGGTGTCGGTGTGACGAGCGTTGAACGGCGTGGTGCCGTCGCCGCCCGTGGCGACTGCGGCCAGATTAAACGCCTGCTTGTGGGCATCGCCGAGGGTGCCCAGCGGATGACGGAACGTGACCTGGTGCAAGCCATCCCAGGACCACTTAGATGGATCTTTCCCCAAGCGTTCCTCGACTCGCTTCACCGCGGCAGTCAACGTCTTGGCCAAGAACGCGTCGCGCCCGGCACTCGGTTCGCTACCGAACCACCGCTCGGTCGGTTGTTCAATCGCGGTGAGCAACACCTCTTGGCCCACGCTGCCGCGCAGGGAGTTGAGCAGTTCCTTGGGGGCATGGGGTTGATACAGTTCGCGGACCAGTTCGTCGAACCAGACGGCATACAGCGCCCCGGCCGCGCTGGTCTTGGTCAACTTGCCATCCCACGCGGCCAGCAAATCGACATACGGCTTGAGCGACGCATCCGACCATTTCACGCTCTTCGCCACGGCTGCGATTCGCTCGCCGGGAATGGTCGTGACTTCGTGCTGGATGCTCGCCATGTCGTCGAGCGTATGCACCGGCTTGCCGCCTAGCCGACGATCGCAGACTTGGAACCGAAACGGAGCGGCGAACTCGTAGCCGATCTCTTTCGTGTAGCCGGGCGGAATGATGTTGTGATTCGCCGTCGCCACGTAACCGCGGGCCGGATCGACGATCTGCGGCAGTTCGGTGGTTGGCAAGAAACCTTGCCACTCGTACTTGCCGGTCCAACCCGGCACGGGGAGCAGACCGTCGCCACCCTGCCGAACGGGCGTGAGAGCCGCGGCAATCCAACCGATCTGGCCGTCGACCGTGGCGAACGTGAGATTCTCGCTCGGCAGGAGCCAACGCCGTGACTCGGCAATGAACTCTTTCGCCGACTTCACGCGGTCCAGCGCCAAGCAACCGAGATAGCCCGCCGTGCCCGGGTCGCTACCCACCCAACGCAACGCAATCGCGATGTGCCGCTCGCGGTCTTCATAGATCACGGGCCCATGCTTGGTGTAGCACAGTTCCAGCGTGACAGGGTCCGTCTGACCGCGGACCTGGACCGACTCGCGAATCACCTGCATCGCTTGCCAGCTATCGCCGACTTTGTACTGTCGCGGGTCGGCCGGATTGAGTTGCTCGACATACAAGTCGGCCTGATCGGTTCCGGCAATCGTCATGCCCCAGGCAACATGGCCGTTGTGACCGATCGCCACGCCCGGCAGACCCGGCTCGCCCCCGCCGATCACATTCCAGCCCGGCGCGTGCAGATGGACCAGATAACGCAGCGACGGCAACGTGAGCGCTCGATGCGGATCACTGGCTAAGAGCGGCTTGCCCGAGGCGCTCTTGGTGCCCGTGACGGCCCAATTGTTGCTACCGGGCGGAAGCTTCGCAAAGTCGAGCTGCTTGGTCGCGGCTTCGTACATTTCGAGCATTTTGGCATGAAACTCGATCCCCATCAGCTCGGGTGCCAAGGCAAAGTCGCGCCGCGGATCGGTCGGCGACAGCCATCGCGCCTTCTCAACACCAACCGCCGCGATGAGCCGGGCACGATCGATCTCGCTCTTGAAATTGCGGGTCATAATCACGCCCGACATGCGACCCAAGATATCCTCGGGCTGCCAATGTTTCGGCCGAAATCCGAGTTGCTGGAACTCGATCGGCAGACGATCGCCGAGCGAGTCGATGTACGCGTTGATGCCGCGTGTGAACGCGATCGCGATCTGTTGCGTATCGGGCGAGTAGCTGGTCCACTCGGCCTGCATGTCGCCGCGATACTTCACGAGTCGTGCGAAGCGATCCCCGGCGATCCCCTTCTCGCCAAGCACTTCGGCCGTTTCGCCGATGCCGATCCGCCGCCACATATCGATCTGAAACAAGCGGTCCTGTGCGGCGACAAACCCTTGGGCGAAGAATAGATCGTCTTGGTTCTGCGCGTAGATGTGCGGCACGCCCCATTGGTCGCGCAGCACCTCGACCGGCTGTTTCAGGCCCGCGGCTTTGAGTTCGCCCCGATGCACGGCCAACACGCTCTTGGCTTGCGACAGCAATTCTTCTGCGGTTTGAGCGTGAGTCGAAGCCGGAGATTCGAGCAGGAGCAGAACTAAAGTCAGCAACAGCCGCGTGAGCGATCGGTGGGACGACATGGCAAGCTTCGCATGGAGTTCAGAGGCCGGAACGGGGACTGGTAATATAGTCCCACGTTGGGCACGCGTCTCGCGTGCCGGGAGCAGTTTTTTGAAGCGAGCCTGCGATTCGACAGCCTTTGCCCCCGCTTCAATGGCGACAGAACCGTAGCCGAACTCGCCAGAGTTCGGGAGTCCTGTGAAAGCGCCAGCACCCGAACTCTGGCGAGTTCGGCTACAAGAATGAGAACCGGTTGAACGAAATGTCAACGTCGCTTGACGAGACCTGCGCAAGGCACGCGAGACGCGTGCCCAACGTTACCGTTCTTCCGCCGGAATGTGCACCACGGTCAACGCGGCTGATTCCCAGCCACGTGGTTGTCCGCGCCGCCAGCCGTCCCAGGAAATGAACAACCGTTCGCCGCGCTCGTCAAGCGCCGAGCCGAACGAACCGTCGAGCGCATAATCGTACTTCTGCCAGAAGTGATCGTGCAAAAACGCGAGCACCTTGCGCTGGCCGGTCCGCAGATCGTATTGCACGATCGGCGTGTTGTCTTGTGCCGCTCCGCCGTGAGCGCCAGGAACGTAATACAAAAACCGTCCGCTCGGGTCGGCCTCGATCGAGGCGATGTACTCTTGCGACGCGACGGCTGCGGTGCCAAGTTGCTTCAGCGTGTCGGTTGGCACATGGTAGGCCCAGAGGTCGGCCTTGGTTTGCGACGTGCCATAGACGTAGCCCTCGGCCGTCTCGCGCGTGGCCGAGCGCACATGGGGCACATTTGCCGCAGCGACGCGATTCGTGGCGGGATCGTAGACTTTGCCTTCCCAATAGACCTTGCCTGACTTGGGCGACAGGAACAACACCCGCGTGGGTCCGTCATCGCACTGATGCAGCAACTTACCGGCGCGAATGTCCCAGGCGAAGAACTGCACCTTCTGGTTGGGCGAATCGCGCCCGGGTGCCGTGCCGCCATAGAAAATCATCCGCTGCGGATCGACGATGCTCGCCGGAATGGTGTGTTTGGCGATCGGCCAAGTCGCCACGATCTGCGTCTCGCCCGTGAGCCGATGCGTGCGCAGAATCCATTCGCCGCGATAGCCGTTGCCATCGTGCGTGACGGTGGGCGAGCCGCGGTCGGTGGCGTAATACAGAAAACCATCCGCGCCGAGGTCGATGCGGCTTTGCATCTCGCCCGGCCGGTAGTTCATGTCCGCCGGAAAGGCGTGTTGCGATTCGAGAAACTTCGCCGTATCGCACAGATGCCGGAACTGCTTTTGCACGGCGTCGTATTCCCACAGATGGGCCGTGCCACGCGGGGCGAGATGATCGTTGCTCGACGAGTAGAATTTGTCGCCGAGCACGAACCCGTCGCTGCGATGCGACCACGGATTGCCCGGGTAATCTTGCTTGGGATAGAACGCAAAGTCGACGCGCGGCGCGACCTTGGCAACCACGACGCCCGAGCGGAGATGCTTCCCCGGCTGCAAGAAAGTGGCGGTCTGTTCGGTGACGACCGTCTGCTGATTCGGCAGCGTCGGCGGATACGGGAGCGGATAGCGAGACTTAATCGTCCGACCGGTGTTAGATGGTGGTGGAGTTTTAACAGGTGACTGAGCGAGTACGGTTGTGACCGCGATCAGACAGCCTGCTGTCACCAGGATCAAGGACAAAAGTTTCATCGCTCGTAACCCTTCGAAAGCATGAAAGCTGGCATCGCACGCAAACATTTGCATCACATTCATCATGCCCGATGCGAATGTCAAGCTGTCACGCAGTTTTCGACTGATAGCATGCCAGCAGCCGACGAATTCGGCACACATTTTTCTTGCAGAAAAGGGAACCCGCGGTACGTTCACTTCGTAGAGTGAGTCATTGTCCGACCAAATTTAGGAGTCGCGTGATGCGTCGCCAACGTCGTCGCTGGGGTTTCGAGTCGCTAGAGTCGCGGGAAATGCTGGCGTCGAGCGCCTCGATTGTCAGCGGCGCGCTGATGGTCAATAGCGATGTCGCCGCGGTGCTGCTCATCAAGCAAACGGCCGCCAATGCCTGGAGCGTGACCGACAACGGCAACCCGGTCGGCGCGGGCACGTTTAGCGGCGTCACCGGCAATGTCATCATTCAAACCAGTGGCAACGACGATCAAGTGACCGTCGATCTGCAAGCGAACACCGCTCCCCGCAGTATCCAGGCCAACCTGGGCAACGGCGTGAATCAGTTCTCGCTGCTAAACGGCACCGTGCGACAAAACGTGCTGCTCTACGGCGGCACGGGCAACGACACCGTCGAGTTGACCAATGTGAAGGTCGGGCCTGCCACGTCGCTGCTCCTCGGCGCGGGCAATAACACGGTGCATGTCAACAGCGGCACCTACGGCAGCCTGTACGTCGGCACCGGCGATGGCGACGATGCCGTCGTCTTGGGCGATGGCGTGAACGCGACCAAGTTCGGCAGCGCGGTCACGTTCGTCGACGGCGGCGGAGCCAACGACTCGCTCGTGATGAAAGACAAAGCCACGATCGGCCTGTTCTATCTACAAACCATCGCGGTCAACAACGTACAGCTCGACGCGGGGAGCAAGATCTACGGCTCGCTGTATGTCACGGGCGGTTATAACGTCGCCAACACGTTGACCGTCAACAACGAGATCACCGGCTTCGGCACCTACATCGGCAGTGGCGGCGTCGATACCGTCAACGTCGGCAGTACCGCCAAGTTTGGCAAAGCGGTACTCGTCGACCTGCGGGCCGGTAACGATATTGCCAACCTGCAAGGGACCTACTGCACGACACTCAACGTCAACGCGGGTGCTGGCGACGACGATGTCGAAGTGGGCGGGACAGTGAACACCGCGCTCGTCGCGTTGCTCGGTGACGGCGACGATTACTTCAGCACCTCGGCCAAGATTGGCACCGCGCCGACGTTGCTCAATCGCCTCACCGTCGACGCCGGTAAGAACAACGATCAAGTCGCGATCCGCGCCGCGGCGATCATCAACGGCAGCGCGAACATCAAGCTGGGCGACGGCGACGATTCGTTCTCGCTCGACGACGCGGCGTTCCTCGTCAGCGCTCGGATCGACGGCGGCGCGGGAACCGACACCTATTACGGCACCCGGCCGCGCATGAACGTCGTCGATTTGGCGTTCGAGACGTATCTCGCCGGACCGCCACCGTTCTAAAAAGAATCGTAGCCGAACTCACCAGAGTTCGGGTGGTGGCCCTGTCACCACGCTCCCGAATTCTGGCGAATTCGGCTACAAGTTCGTTCGTGACCCGTACCCTCGACTACTTCTTGACTCGTTCGGTCAACTTGGCGATCGCGGCGTCGACGGACTTGGCGACCTCGTCGTAGGATTTTCCTTTCTCGCCGTGCAACTGCTTGTCGACCTCTTCAAAGTGACCGGTCAACTCGCTCACCACGCTCTTAATCGCCAGCACATCGGCCGGGGCAAATTTCTCTTTCTCGGCCAACTCGCCGACCTCTTCGAGCAAATGGCCCACGTCGTGCACGAGCTCGTCGGCCTTTTGCGTCTCTTTCTTGGCAAGCGCATCACGCACGTGGTCGCGTAGTTCGGCCAACTCGGTGACCGCCGCGGCGAACGTCTCGGGATGGGCGTGCTTCTCGCCGCCATGATCGTGGCCGTGATGATGATCGTCATGAGCCGCCGGACCGCAGCCTACGAGCGACAACAAACTCAGACACAAAACGACGCCAAATGCCAAACGGGTCATGACGATCTCCGGAATATCGCGAACGTGAATCAGCTCAAATGTCAAACGACTGTCGTGGTTATACCCGAAAGGCGTGTCGGAGGGCACTCGCGAGTTCGCTGGCCGTTCATTTCTAATCAGCTAAACTCGACCGACTCGTGCAAGCGCGGCACATACGTTTCCCAACCGCGGGTGCGATGCAACTCGTCGGCCATCGACATGGCGCTGGTCTTCTCGCCATGCGTGAAGAACACGCGGCGCGGCTTGGCGAGCGGCTGGAGCCAGCGAATCAACTCGCAATGACCGGCATGACCACTCAGGCCCGAGATGCCGAGCACCCGCGCTCGCACGGGCACGTCTTGACCGTGAATGCGAATGTACTTGGCCCCATCTTGCAACTGTCGGCCGCGTGTGCCGATCGCCTGAAAGCCGCCGAGCAGCACCGTGTTGCGACTGTCGGGCAGCCGTTGCCGCAAATGATGCAAGATTCGCCCGCCGGTCATCATGCCGCTCGACGAGATAATCACTGCCGGTCCTTGCACGTGGTTGATCCGCTTCGACTCTTCAGCGGTCGGCGTGCAAATGACGTTGCGGGCCTTGAGCCCGACGCCGCTGGCGACCGCGGCCGCCTCGATCAAATCGTGCTCGTTGCAATGTTGCAGATACACTTGATTCGCCTTCACCGACATGGGACTGTCGAGATAGATCGGCAGCGACGGAATTTTCTCCGACGCGATGAGCACTTGCAGCAAGTAGATCAATTGCTGAGCCCGTCCCACGGCAAACGCAGGCACCAGGATCACGCCGCCACGCCCGATCGCCGCGTTGACGCTCTTGGCGAGTTC